>JAHEEL010000205.1 GCA_024640745.1 Actinomycetes bacterium | reverse complement strand
CGGGACGTAGGGCTTGTTGATCTCGCCGACGTAGATCTGGCGGGGTCGCATGATGCGGGTCTCCGGATCGTCGGTCATTTCCTTCCACTGGGCCATCCATCCCGGGAGCCGCCCTAGGGCGAAGAGCGCGGTGAACATGCGGGTCGGGAACTTCAACGCTCGGAAGATCAAGCCCGAGTAGAAGTCGACGTTCGGGAAGAGCTTTCGCTCCGCGAAATAGTCGTCTTCCATGGCGGCCTGTTCGAGTTCTTTCGCGATGTCGAGGAGCGGGTCGGTGATGCCCATCCGCCCCAGCACCTCGTCGGCATAGCTCCGCAACACCCGGGCTCGGGGATCGTAGTTCTTGTATACCCGGTGGCCGAAGCCCATGAGCCGGAACGGATCGTTCGGGTCCTTGGCCCGTGCGATCACGGACTTCGCCGATGCATCGGGGTTGTCCACGATCGTTTGGAGCATCTCGATCACGCGCTGGTTGGCGCCACCATGGAGCGGCCCCCACAGCGCGTCGATGCCCGCCGAGACCGAAGCGAAGAGGTTCGCCTGGCTCGAGCCCACGCCGCGCACGGTCGCCGTGGAGCAGTTCTGTTCGTGATCGGCGTGGAGCACGAGGAGAACGTTCAAGGCCTTGGCCAGGACCGGATCGACCTCCTCCTGCTGGACCGGCAGGTGGAACATCATATGAATGAAGTTCTCGACGTAGTCGAGGTCGTTTCTCGGGTAGCAATAGGGCATGCCGATCGACTTTTTGTAGGCCCATGCTGCGATCGTCGGCATCTTGGCGATGAGGCGCATCGAGCTCTCTTGGAACGAGGCCTCGTTCTTCGGATCATGGAACTCTTCGTAGAACGTCGAGATGGCATTGGTGGCCGACGACAGGATCGCCATTGGATGGGCGCTCTTCGGGAACGCGTCGAAGAAGCGCTTCATCTCCTCGTTGAGCAGCGTGTGGTGACGGACCGAATCTTCCCATTCTTGGAGCTGCACCTTGGTCGGCAGCTTCTTGAACAGGAGGAGGTACGCGACCTCGAGGAACGAGGCGTGCGCCGCGAGGTCCTCGATGGCATAGCCTCGATGCTGGAGGATGCCCTCGCCGCCGTCGATGTACGTGATCGAGGACCGGGCGCCCGCCGTGTTGGCGAAGCCGGGGTCATAGGTGACGGCACCCGAGTCGTTACGAAGGTGCGAGATCGTCAACCCCGGATTGCCGATGGTCGGCTCAACGACAGGGAGTTCGTACTCGCTTCCGTCGAAGCTCAACTGCGCTGGGCGGTCGGGCATGCAATCACATCCTTTTCGATCGGGGCGCGTATGGCCACACGTGCTGGCTTGAACGTACCATGCTACCGGCACCCACGGGCGGTGGCGGCTGTGGTACCTTCGCCGATGTGAAAGGCACCCGATGATCGATCTCAAGGCTCGCAAGAAGGCAGCACCCATTCTCAAGCCGATTGCGCGCGTCCTTGGGAGAATCGGCGTGACTCCAACGATGGTCACCGTGCTCGGGCTCGCCACGACCATCGCCGGCGCAGCGCTCATCGCGAACGGCCTGCTGTGGGAGGGTGGTTTCACTGCTGCGTTTGGTGTGCTGCTCGATGCGCTGGACGGTCCGCTTGCTCGATACAAGGGGACGTCTTCGGATCGCGGGGCGTTCATCGATACGATGTCCGATCGCTTTGGCGAGGTTGCCGTGTGGGTCGGTCTCGGTGTGTATCTGCGCGACGATCCCGTCGGCCTCCTCCTGTGCCTCGTCGCCCTCGCTTTCTCGTTGCTGGTGCCGTACGTTCGCGCCAAGGCTGAGTCGTGGGGGGCGGAAGGCCGGGGCGGCTGGATGGGTCGAGCGGAGCGAATGATCGTTGCCCTGGCCGGCATCGTTCTGGCCGGGTTCGGGCTTCCGGTGCTCGAACCGATGCTGTGGATCTTCGTTGGGCTGACCGGACTCACCGTACTCCAGCGGATGCGCCGCACCTGGCAGCAGCTCCCAGGGTGAAGGGTCTCGCGGGCTATCTCCTCTACCGGGCCCTCTCGGGCCTCTTTGGCTTGCTGCCGGCGCATGCCGTTCGGAGCACCGGCCGCGGCATCGGCCTTGGGCTCTCGTTCGTGGCCGGCAAACGGATGCAGCTCTTGCGTCGCCACATGCGACGCGTCCTCGGGCCGGAGCCCGACGATGCGTCCATTACGGCGGCGGGTCGAGAGATGTTTGCCTCCTACGGGCGCTACTGGGCCGAGGTGTTCTGGTTCCGGCCGCGCCGAAAGGACTGGGTCGTTCGACACTCAGTGGCCACCGGTCTCGACGATGTCTATGCGACGCAGCAGGAGGGGCGTGGGGTCGTGCTGGCCGTTGCGCACATGGGGAACTGGGAGGTCGCAGGCGCGGTGGCGGAGGCACTGGATCTGCGCGTGCTGTCCGTAGCGGAGGATCTCCCGAACCGGAGGATCACCGATTGGTTCGTCAAGACCCGCGCCGCGTTCGGTATCGACATCATCATCCACGGCAGGGGTTCGACGATGCCGGCGCTGACGAAGGCTTTGAAGCAGGGCCAAGTCGTAGCGCTCATCGCAGATCGCGACCTCTCCCGGCGGGGTGTCCCGGTCGAGTTCTTCGGCGAGATGACGACGATGCCGGCCGGCCCCTTCTCGCTCGTCGAGCTCACCGGGGCCGCGTTGTTCCCCGTCGGTAGCTACTTCGACGACGACGGCTGGCGCTTCGAAGTGCAGCCCGAGCTACCGCTGCCGGAGGCCGAAGACCGTACCGAACGGATCCGGCTCGGGACGCAAGCGCTCGCTCGCGAATTCGAGACCCTCATTCGGGTCAAGCCGACCGACTGGCACCTCTTCCAGCCGAACTGGCCGTCCGACGCCACCGCCGACGAGACGGCGCCATGAGAGTCGGGCTGGTTTGCCCATACGATCTCGGAAGGCCGGGCGGCGTCCAGGACCAGGTCATACGACTGGCTGCATGGCTTCGGGACGCGGGCCACGAGGCTACGGTGGTCGGCCCGGGCACCGACGGTCCACACGGTGCTGTGCTCCTTGGACCGACCACGATCATCACGGCGAATCGCTCGACCGCGCCGGTGCGGATCGACCCGAGGATGGGGCGTGCCGTCAGTCGGTCGTTGGCCGGCTGCGACGTCATCCACGTGCACGAGCCGTTGATGCCCGCAGTCTCGCCGGCGGCACTCCGGGTGAAGGGGCCGGCGAAGGTGGCGACGTTCCACGCCGATCCGCCGCTCTGGGTACGACGGCTCTACCGAACCGGTCGGGTGGGTGTGCGCATTGCGCTGCGCAGCGCGTCGGTCGTGACCGCCACCAGCCCCGTTTCGGGGAGCTCGATCGATGGGGTCGTCGACTATCGAATCGTGCCGAACGGGATCGAGGTCGCCGACCATTCCACCGGCCCAAAGGACCCCTACCGCGTTGCCTTCCTCGGGAGAGACGACGAACGGAAGGGCCTCTCCACGCTCATCGACGCCTGGCCGGCCGTCCGCAGGGCGATCCCGGCCGCCACCCTGCATGTGCTGGGGGCGGACCGCGGCCGGCCCATCGACGGGATTGCATTCCTCGGCCGGATCGACGAAGACACGAAGCGCAGGGAGCTTGCCGCCGCAACGGTCTTCTGTGCCCCGAACCTGGGCGGTGAGAGCTTCGGTATCACCGTGGCCGAGGCGATGGCCTCGTCGTGTGCCGTCGTTGCGTCCTCGATTCCCGCGTTTCTCTACGTCGCTGGACCCGCGGCGCTGTATGCGGAACCGGGCGATGCCGACCAGCTTGCCCGGCAGGTCATACACGCCCTCGCCGAGCCGGTGGTCGCCGGGGAACTCGGCAGGGCC
>JAHEEL010000045.1 GCA_024640745.1 Actinomycetes bacterium | reverse complement strand
ATCTCGAGTGGTCCCCGTCGGGCCGGGACGAAGTCGTCGCCGAAGATCGTGTCGGGCATGGAGACGTCGGCGAGATCTGCCATCTCCGTCTTGCGCAGGGCGACGAGTTCGGCCGGGGGAGAGGTGGTCGAGACGCCACCGAGCAGCGCAGCACCGACCTCGTCTCGTCGCAGGTACATCACGTCGTCGTGATGCGCGATCAGGCCGCGCTCGACCAGTCGTCGCCCGATCTCGTGGAAGAGGGGTCGAAAGAGGCCGTACCCGAAGGTGTAGAAGAAACTGACTTGCTCGCGGTAGTCGACGAACTCGCTGGCTCTTGCCTGCAGGAGGCGGACCCTCCACCGTGCTGCCGGGCGGAGGTTTCGTGTCGCTGCGCTCCAGGGAATGGCCCGGTGATGTCCTGCGACCTCCGCGTGGTCGAGTGCCAGGCGGAGCACCGCGTCCGGCTGTTCGGACCACGGAGGGACGGAGAAGTCGTTGCCGCTGTCGGAGAGATGTCCGAACTCGCGAAGAAACCGTGCGAGATCGGCCTCGACGTGATCCGGCACGGCCTGGCGGCCCTCGGAGCGGACAGCGTCGATGGTGTCATCGCCGGCTTCGGCAATCAGCTTGCCGAGCCGGTCGAGCGCGGGATTGGGGTTGTATGGGTTCGCCGGATCACCAAGCTCGAGGTCGAGGTCGTCCGGATCGATCCCCCGGGCGCCGAGGGAACGACGCAAGAGCGCGACGTAGAGATTGGCAAGGAGCGGCGTCACGATGTTCGCGTAGGCTGCCTGGGTCGCCACCTCGGCCAGTTCTCCAACCTTGCTCAGCAGACCCGAATCGCTCATCGCCTCGAGGTCCGCTGCTGCGATGGCGGAAAAGCGCATCCGCACCCGGTCGACCTCGGCTTGGATTGTCTTCCCATAGCGCACCTTGCGGGCCGCTGCGGCCGTCATGCGGGGCAGATGGCGCATGGTGCTGATCGACGGCCGGAACTTCGGCTTGCTGTCCGATGACAGGCCGAGCAGCATCTCGAGCCCGTCCCGCGGCATGCCGAGGAGTTCGAAGATCTCGCCGATGGTCCCCATGTTGAAGTACGCCCGGTAGGCGAACTGTCTGGCCAGGTCCTCCGGCTGCAGGTCGTTGGGGCCGATCAGCTCGCCGAACAACGTGATCCACGCCTTGTTCACGACCGGCACGTTCACCGACCAGACGAGGGGCTTGATCATCCCGGGCATGACTTCGCGAGAGATCCGATTCGAGTACACGGAGACATCGTCCAGGCCGGTGATCGGGCGGATCTGTATCCACCAGACATCTTCGCCGTCCCACACCCATTCGAGCTCGACGGGTGCTCCGAATTGCTCGCCTGCCCGAATGGTCTCGGCGGCGATTCCGCCCGCGATCTCTTCGGCGAGCAGCGAGACGCCTTCGGGTCGGCTACTCCACGTGCCCCATCGCTCGACCCAACGCTCGGGCGTGACGCCTTCTCCGACGAGTGCGTCATTGTGTCCTTCCACGGTCTCGATGACGACTTCGTTCAGGCCGGTCATCGGATTCCGAGAGAAGGAAACGCCGGAGGCCTTCGGAGCGACCATCCGTTGGACTATCACTGCGATCGCGATTCGTTCGTCGGTCCCCATTCGTTTCCGGTTCGCGGTAGCCGTCGCATCACCGGCGGAATGGCGAACGAAGCGGACAGCGTCGGCGACTTTGCGCGGTCCGCGGACATCGAGGACGGTGGCAAACTGGCCGGCGAGGGACGATTCGAACCCGTCCTGACCCACCGCCGACGTACGCACGGCCCACGGTCCGTCGTCCGGCAGCCAGGTGTCAACGGGGAGGGCGTCTCCAGGCGGCTCGCCTGCCGGGATCACCCAAGTCTCGGGAACACGGAAACCATGCTGTTGCAGCCACCGGATATGGCCGGCCTTCGCTCCGATCGGCGCGGTGGGCTCGATCCGATCTGAGAGGAGCAATGCCTCCATGACGTCCGCAATCCGTCCCTTCTCGTGCATCCCGCCGGGCGATTTCGGGCATAGCGTACGGTGCAACTGCGGGTCACAGGGCAAACTCGACGCAGTCCGGGTGGTGGCGCCAAGCCGGCAATGGCGGATCGGCTGCCGATGCTTCGTCGGAGTCCTGCGCTGGGGAATCAGGTCCGCCGCTCCCTGGCCCTAGCATCGCCCTGTGACGGAGCTGCCCACCCTCGGTGCCGCGCTCATGCGCCGGACGATGACTGCCTACCACGATGCCTTGGTGGTGCACCGGCGACGCCTGAACCTCCTCAACGTCTATCCGGTGCCCGATGCCGATACCGGAACGAATCTCATGATGACGATGGAGTCGGTGGTCGAGGCGCTCCGTGCATCGGATGAGGGGAGGCCGGTCGGTGCGGTCATCACCCGCGGGGCCTTGCTCGGGGCGCGGGGTGCCTCCGGTGTGATCCTCTCCCAGATCCTGGCGGCTCTGGTGGCACGGGTCGACAAACCTCCGGTGAACGACGCGACCGCCCTGGCGGCGTCGCTCAACGCGGCCGCCGACGCCGCCTACGAGGCAGTGACCCATCCGGTCGAAGGCACGATCCTGACGGTGGCTCAGGCAGCGGCAACTGCCGCCTCCGCTGCTGCACGAGACACCGCCACCCTGGCCGACGTCGTCGGCGCTGCGCGCAGCGGCGCCGCAGTCGCGCTTGCCAGGACTCCCGATCAGTTGCCGGAGCTGCGGGCTGCCGGCGTGGTCGACGCGGGCGGCGCCGGGTTCCTGCTGCTGCTCGACGCGCTCACCTATGTGGTGACGGGCGCTCCGGTCCCGGAACCGCTCGATGACGGGGAACGTCCCCTTTCGGAAGGCGGATTGCCCCAACAGGCACGATACGAGGTGGTCGTCTATCTCGAGGCAGATCCGGGCGCAATGAGCGAGTTCCGGACGGCGTGGGACCGACTGGGGAACAGCTCAACCGTCGTCGTTGAGGCCGGCGGTCGTTGGGTCGCCCACACCCACACCGACGATCCAGATGCAGCGACGGCCGCAGCCCGCGCAACGGGTCGAGTCGTCGATGTCCAGATCACGGATTTGGTCGCCCAGATCGGAGAGATCGCAGCGTCCCGCCGGACCGGGATGCGATCCGGCGTGGTCGCCGTGGTCGAAGGTGACGGACTCCGGGAGCGGTTCCGCAGTCGTGGTGCAACCGCCATCGTGATCGGTGGGCAGACCCGCAATCCTTCCACTGCGGAGCTCCTTGACGCCGTTGAGCGGACCGGTGCGGCCGAGGTCGTGATTCTCCCGAACGACTCCACGGTCGTGCCCGCGGCGAACCAGGTCGGTCGGCTCACCGAGACTCCCGTGGCGGTGGTTCCGACGCGCACAGTGCTCGAAGGCCTTGCCGCGCTTTCGGTCTACGACGGTGCTCTGGACGGCCGCACCAATCGGAAGGCGATGATCTCCGCGGCGGCCGGTGTGAGATCCGGGAGTGTCACCCGGGCCGTGCGCGATGCGGCGAGTGCACACGGTGCCATTCGTGAGGGAGACTGGCTCGCGCTCACACCCGACACCCTGGTCGCCGTAGCCGGGACGCCGCTGGAGGCGGCGCAACGCCTCATTGAGATCCTGGTGGAATCCACCGAAGCCGACGTTGGTCTCGATGCCGCCGCAGTCACGATCGTTGCCGGAGCCGATGCCGACGACGACGTGGTCGCAGCGCTCGGCGAATGGACGGGGGAGCGGTGGCCCGCTCTCAGTTTCCAGTGGTTCGCCGGGAGCCAGTTGCTCTATCCCTACCTCGTGGGCGTCGCGGTCCGGCCGTCCTCCACGGGATAGGCTCGGTTGCATGAGAAGAGCGTCGTCGACTCCCGCGCCGATCGTTCTCGCCGTTTCGTACGGTGTGGCGGCGATTCCGTTCTCAGGAGCGCTCGCCCGGCTCCTGCGAGGTGCCGACTTGCGGCGCACCGGGTCGGGCACGGTCTCGGGCACCGGGCTCTACCGCGTGGCCGGCTTTGGCCCTCTCGTCGTCGGTGGGGTGTTGGACGTTGCGAAGGGCAGCATCGGGACGCTGCTCGCCGGACGAAACCGGCCTGGGCTCCAGGCACTCGCCGCGGGAGTCGCGGTTGCCGGCCACAACTGGTCCCCACTCCTTGGCGGTGCGGGCGGGCGGGGTCTGTCGCCGAGCCTCGGGGCACTGCTACCTGCGGCACCGGAGGGATCCGCCGTTCTCCTGTTCGGTCTCGCCGTCGGGAAGCTCGCCGGTGCCACTTCGGTCGGGGCGCTCGCTGCGGATGGTGCCCTCATTCCAGTGCTCTCGTGTACTCGCGGCAGGCGGGGTGCGTTGCTTGCCACAGCGGTCGTTGTCCCAATGCTCACGAAGCGCGTCCTCGGCAATCGGCCGCCGACGAACCCCGACCGGGTGCGGATCTACGTCTCTCGGCTTGTGTTTGACCAGGATGAGCCTGCTGTTCCCTTCTGGTGGCCCCGCGAAGGTGACGCGAAATGACGGTGCGCGTGATCACCGACAGTGCTGCCACGCTCCCTCCGGACCTTGCCGAACGTCTGGGCGTGCTGGTGGTGCCGTTGCGCATCGCCCTCGGCAACCGCTCGCTGAGCGACGGGGATCTCGACGTTGCCGCCCTGGTCGATCATGGGCCCGACGTGTCCACGTCCGGCCCGACACCGGGCGACTACCTGGCGGCGATCGGGCAGGGCGGCGAGGAAGGGTGTGTGGTGCTCACGCTGTCTCGGGAAATGGGAGCGGGGAGCTTCCTCGCCGCCCAGGCAGCCGCCCGGACGGTGTCGACACCGGTGCGGGTGATCGACACGGAGTGTGCTGCTGGAGCGCAAGGCCTGGTGGTGATCGCCGCGGCCCATGCGGCGCGCAACGGGGCAACCATCGGCGGGGTCGCCGAGGCAGCGAGGCCGGTGATCGAACGCGTGCGGCTGGTGGCGACACTCCCAAGCCTCGATCATTTGGCTCGCTCCGGGCATGTGCCTGACGCGGCCGCGTGGGCTGCCCGTTTCGTGGGCCTGTGCCCGGTGATCGAGTTCCGGAGGGGTCGCGTTCGGCCGCTTCGGCCGGCCCACTCGGCGCACGGAGCACGGCGACGGCTCCTCGATCGAGTGGCCGAGGCAAAGCCTCACGGAACTTCGTGCCTCCACGTGTGCGCGCTCCATGCGCTCGCGTCCGACGGCGCTGATGACCTGCTGGCGGCCGTTGAGGCCGAGTTCCGACCCGCAACATCATTTGTCGGCTCGTTCAGCACCGCGATGATCATCCACGCAGGCCCCGGCGTCCTCGGCCTGGCGTGGTGGTGGGAACCGCTGGCGACGTGATCGGCGTTGCGTGACCGGGCGTAGGTAGGCGAGGACTCAGGCGACGGCCGGCGTGGTCAGGGCCCAGCGGACCGAATGGAGGATCGCGGGAATCGCCCGGGGGTCAAAGGCGTGGCGCATGCCCGGCACGATCTCGAGACGTGTCGGGCCACCGGCCGCGGCCGCAAGGAGGCGCCCCTCGGTCCAGTGGATCATCGGATCGGCATCACCGTGGATGACGGCGAGCGGCACATTGAGGTGCGCCGCGAGTGACTCGGGCTCGAGCGGATCGGCCCATATGGGATGGATGCGAACCCCCATTCGGCGAGCGGCCACGCGACGTCCGTACGCGGTCCGCGTCAGCGCTGCTCCAAGAATCGTGCGGACGTTGAGGGGGAGGCGCCACCGCGCCGGCGAGCTGACCGTGACCACGCCGGCGAGGCCGCCCTCGCTGTTCGCTGCGGCCTGCCGGAGCGCAGCAATTGCCCCCATCGAGGCCCCGACCGTCACAACGCGGTCGTAGGACTCCAGTACTTCTGCAACGGCGGCGGCCACGTCGTGCCGCTCAGCGTCTCCGAGGGTCGACAGGCCTCCGGATCCCGAGTGTCCGCGAGCGTCGTAGCAGAACACGCGGTGCCCGTCCTGGGCCAGCGCTTCAGCGACCGCGACGACTTCGGGATGGTCCATCGAAGCGGTGAAGCCATGCACCAGGACCACCGCCGTTCGGCATCCATCGCAGATTCCATGCCACCGGGCGCGCAGGTCGACCCCGTCGCGCGTGGTGAGGGTGAACTCGGACATCGGCGTCAGCGTACCCCGACGGTGGGGTATCTCCCGCTGTTTGCGTCGCCCGCCGTGGATGTGCCGACGTGCGTCCCATGGGTCGAATTGGGGGCTTGACAAGCAAAATCTGAGTGTGATATATACAAATTATGTGATGGTATTGCAATGAGCTGTGGGAATGGTGCCATTGCGAAATCGACAACGACGAAAGGAGAAGTGATGACGATGCTGCGATTCATGGATCCCTTCGAGGACTTGGATCGGATGATGGGGACGTTTGGTGGCCGCTGGCGTGGCGGAATCATGCCGATGGACGCGTTCGAGCACGACGGGATCTATACGCTTCGGTTCGATCTGCCCGGCGTGGATCCTGAGAACGTCGACGCGACCGTCGAGGGCAACGTGTTGACGGTGACCGCAGAGCGGCCCGTCGAGGAGATCGAAGATGTGACGTGGCTGCTGCGTGAGCGTCCGTCGGGCACCCATCGCCGCGAGATTCGACTCGGGGGCGACCGTTTCGACGTGGGGAAGGTTCACGCCGACTACACCAACGGCGTGCTGACCGTGACCATTCCAATGCGCGAGGAGGCCCGACCGCAGAAGGTCGCCATCACGTCGGACAGTGCCAAGGAACTCACCGCCGGGGCGTCCGCTTAGACGGTGGGCCGCCATCGCACTCCGTGGTGCCCTTCCGGCGTGGAAGACGCCGGAAGGGCACGCTCGCGTAGCCGATCGACGGTGCACCATCGCTTCCTACCGCTGGCCCTTGCGGTGCTGGTACTCGTCCTTGCCGGTTGTACCACGACGAGGCGAACGTCGAGTTCGGTGGCGTCGACGGGCAGCGCGTCGGTAGATCAGATCACGGAAGCAACGGAACCGGATGTCTCGACGTCGAGCACCAGCCAAGCGACGGCGTCGACCGAGGGAGAGGAAACCACGCCGCTTCCGTCGGTCGATCTCTACGACGTGTCAGACCTGGTGAAGCAGGTTCGCGGTGGTGTCGTATCGGTGACGCAGGAGCAGGTGCGGCTCGACCTCTTTGGGAATCCGGAGGAGGTGCCGGCCGGCGCGGGCACCGGCATCGTCATCGATGATGAGGGGTTGGTGCTCACGAACTTCCACGTGATACGCGGTGCGGCGCGAGTGATCGTGATCGGCGAGGACGGCCGGCAGCGCGATGCCGACGTCGTCCAGGAAGCCTCGGCTCGCGATCTCGCGCTGCTTCGTCTCGAGGATGCTGCCGGACTCGAAGCGCTGCCGTTTGGAACGCTCGACAGTCTGGAGGTCGGGGATCCGGTTGTCGCCATCGGCAACGCTCTCGCGCTCGACTCCACCGACCCCACGGTCTCCGCCGGGATCGTGTCGGCCAAGGGTCGCACCATCCGCACCGAGTTGGGAACGATGCAAGACCTCATCCAGACCGATGCTGCGATCAATCCGGGGAATTCGGGCGGGCCGCTCCTGAATGCGGCCGGCGAGGTGGTTGGCGTCAATACCGCCATTGCCGGCGGTGCGCAGAGCATCGGCTTTGCCATATCCGTGGACACCGCCGCCCGATTCGTCGAGCGATACCGTTTGGGCGTCGGAGAGCCCTTCCTGGGCGTCCAGATGATCGACAACTCACCCGGCGCGGCGGACCGCTTCGACCTCTCGGTAGATTCCGGAGCGCTCGTCATCGAAGTTGCTCGGGTCAGTCCCGCCGACGTCGCCGGCCTCGAACCGTGGGATGTCATCGTCCGTATCGGTGACACCGATGTCGCCGACTCCCGCGAGGCGGTGGCAGCCATTCTCGACACGCTGCCGGGCGACGTTGTCGAGGTTGAGATCGTGCGGGGCCAGGACCGACTGGTCATCGAGGTAGCGATCGGAGAACGACCGCGCGGCACCTGAAAACTCCCTGCGGGTGATGACGACGGACACGGCAGAACGACCAACTTGTCTGGGGGCGCCGCGCGTGAGCGGTATGGGGGTCGAGGAGAGAAGGCGAGGATTCACCGATGAACGCTGGTGACCAGGAATCCCGGCAAGCGGCGGCTTTCGCAGCGAGTCGGATCGATCGAGATCGCACCCTCCGCGCCGTTCGTCGTCTCGAAACGGCGCTGGCGATGGCCGCCGAGGGAAACGCGTGGCTTTCAGAAGTCACGGCGGACCTTGGTGCACTCCAGGCGTCGATGGCGGCCGAGCGCCGCGAGTTCGACCGCGCCGATGCCTTGCTGGCGTTGATCGCCGAAGGGCATCCGCGACGGTTCAGATCGCGCGTTCGCAATCTGCGAGAACAGTACGACGATCTCCTCCGCCAGATCGGATCGCTCCGCGACCAACTCACTCACGACGACGACGAGGCGGCGAGCGACGCCGGCGATCTCCGGCACCGGATCGGGTGGACGATCCAGGCGCTTCATCACTGCCGTGCGCTCCAGACCGATCTGGTCTACGAGGCCCTCGAGCTGGATCTGGGGGAGCGTTGACTCACTTGCGGCGGGCCTCAACCGGCCGCGAAGGCACGGTGCGAACAGTGGCTTCCGCCACGCGCCGTCGGTACGGTGCAATACCGTTCGCCGGACGATGTGGGTCGAGATCATGAACGATGCCAATCCGTATCTCGTCCTCGGAGTCGGACCCGACGCAACACCTGCGGAGATCCGTGCTGCCTTCCGAGCGGCCGTCCGGCAGCAGCATCCTGACACCGCAACCGTGCCTGCCGACGATGCCGCGGTTCGCGACCTCATCGACGCCTACCGTCTGCTCATCGATCCGGCCGCTCGGGCAGGCTACGACGGGTCGCAATCGCCGAAGCGAGGGCCGACATCGACGGTGCGCGCCGGGGGCTTCTCCTCCCATTCCGACCCTCGTCGTGCCCGATCGCAGCGTTCCCTGGCATCGTGTGCCGTGTGCCGCGGTATTGGAGTCGTGAGGGCGATTGCGGACTGCCCGGCGTGCCGCGGCCGCGCCGAGATCACCATGCTCGGCCGAAGCCGGTCGCGCATCCTCCGCTGCGGAGCGTGCCGCGGAACTGGGCGCGTTGCGTTGGCTGAGCGGTGCCCAACGTGCGAAGGGTCCGGGGTCACCTCCGCGAAGGAAGGGTCGTAGCCGGCGGGTGTTCGGGGCACGGCATTGGCACGGTGCGTCCGGCGCGTTCCCGAGAAGTGAACGGGTGGGGCCGGCCGACCTGAGGGCAGGTGGCCTTGTCGACCTCCGCCCGCAGCAGCTCGCACAAATGGCCCGGGGATTAAGGGGAGTAGAATCGCCCCATGCAGGGCGATATCCTTCTCATCGGCCCGGAGCATCGCAACGCGGCGGCGATGATCATCGAACGGCTCCACGCCGAGATTGCTTCGAGCGACCGGCGGTACACGATGACGGTCGCCGGGGAATCGGGAAGCGGGAAGTCGGAAGTGGGTCAGGCTCTCGCCGATGCCGTTGCCGAGCGCGAGGCCGGAGCGATCGTCCTCCAGCAAGATGACTACTACGTCTTGCCCCCGAAATCGAACGACGCGGCGCGGCGGGCGAACTTCTGTTGGGTGGGCCCGACCGAGGTACGGCTGGACCTGCTCGATGAGCATCTTGCTGCCGCGCAAGCGGGTGCGAACTCGATCGTCAAGCCGCTGGTGCTCTACGACGAGAACCGTATCTCGGAGGAGACGTTGTCGCTCGAGGGCGTCGACTTCGTGGTTGCCGAGGGCGTATACACGTCATTGTGCGAGCATGTCGATCGTCGCGTTTTCATTGCGCGCAACCGCCTCGAGACGATGGAACACCGTATGCGGCGCGGCCGAGAGGAGTTCGATCCGTTCATCGAGGACGTGCTCAAGAAAGAGCACGAGATCATCTCCCAGCATCGTGCTCGTGCCGACGTCGTCATCACGCGCGACTACGACGTCGAATTCGTGACCGTGTGACTGCGCCGGGCCCGGTGGGCGAGTTCGATTTCGTCTCCGGCAGCCGTTCGTTTCTCGAAGCTATGCGACCCCAGGACGCCATCGCGTTGCCGCTGATCGGAGTGCTCGGCCTGCTGCGTCGCCGAATCGGCGATGCCGTAGATATCGCACTGTCGCCCGAAGCCGTCGACCTCGACTGCCCGCTCAGCGAGTTGCCGGACGCGGTCCGTTCTCCGCGAGCCGTCGAACCCGACCCGTCCTGGCTGAAGAGAACGAACATGGCTGGGATCAACGTGCGCACCGTCGGCGACTACGCCGGAGTGGTGAAGTATGCGCTGACGCTTCCTGCGGCCATCGATTCGATCCACCTGCTGCCGATCTGGGAGCCGGGCGTGGTCGAGAGCTTGTACGGAATAGCCGGATGGAATCTGAGCACCGAGTTCTACTCGGACGAACTTCGGGCGGTGGCTCCTCATATCGACACGATTGAGCGGCAGCTACGGGCCATCTCGAATCTGCTTCACGTCATGGGCAAGACCATCGGGATGGATGTGATTCCTCACACGGACCGGTTCTCGGAAGTAGCCATGGCGAACCCCGATCTCTTCGAGTGGATGCGTGTTCGCGATCGGCAGATCGTCGACCATTCGGACTCACTGAACTCGGTTGCCGAGGAGACGGTCTTTGCCTGGCTGCGCTCAGCGGGGAGTGCTACGCCGACGCTTCCCGTCCCGGCCGACGCACGCCGTCTCTTCGCGCTCGAGGAAGCTGAGCGTCTTGCCTTGATGTTCGGCGATCGGGGAGACGTCTACGGGCGCAATCGACGCCGAGTCGGTCTCATCGTGCACCTCAAGGGCCACGGGCTCGAACCGGTACCGGCGACGATGGGGGTTCCATTTCGCGGGATCATGGTCGACCCCGAGCCTGCGCACGTCACCGTCGATGGGCACGGGATGGAATGGCCGGATTTCGTCATCACCCGACCCGAGTACATGTCGCGGGTGTTCTCGCCGCTGGCTCGCTTCAAGCTCTACGAACGGCTCAATGACAACACCGACTGGGAGATCGACTTCTCGCGGCCGCGGCCTCACGTGTGGAACTACGTGTGCGATCACTACGCCCGGACGCAGCACATCGGAAACTTCGACTTCATGCGTGGCGACATGTCGCATGTTCAGATGCGGCCCGACGGCGTCCCCAACGTCGTGGATCGCTACTACGACATCCTCGGAGCCGTCAAGGTCCACATCCAACGCACGGCCGATGCCCCGTGGTTCGGCTATTTCGCCGAGACATTCCTCCCGCCGCGTGACACGTTCCAGTTCGGCGAGGAGCTCGACCATCTCGAGGCCTCGCTTGCGGACGCCACGCTCGGAGACCTGCAATCCACGGTCGTGGGGAGCGCGTCGTTCCTTCGTCGATTCCGGCGCTACCTGGATGATCTCGCCACGCGAAAGACGGCCCCGGCGTTCGGCGTGATGACCGCAGACAAAGACGATCCTCGGTTCGATGAGTTCTACCGCGCTGGGAACGAAGTACGCCTCTTCACCGCCCTGTTCCTTCCCGACATGCCGAGCTACACCGGCCTCGGATTCGAAGTGCGGGACGTGCACTGGGAACCCGTCGAGAACGAGCGCTACACCAAGCTGTTCGTGTTCCGTGAGGAAGGTGACTCGAACATCTACCCGTCCAAGGCTCGGTTCGGAGACACCTTCGTCTGGGGCGAGAACCAGGACCTCTTCGAGCGGCTCACCCGCCTGAGGGTCTTCGCCGACGAGATCCTTCCTTCGATTGCAGGAACCACGACTGAATGGCTGATTCCGCCCGACGCCACGACCCATCGCGGCATCGCAGCGTGGACCCAGACCGGTGACGCCCGACTGGTCTTCCTGGCGAACTACGACCTGGATCGCGGTTCCGGCTACTTTGGCATCCCTGCGCTCGATCCGCAGGCGGTCTTCGACGCAGCGTTCTCCACGACCGGGAGCGTTCCCGAAATCGATGACCACCTCACGAGCAACGGCTTCTTTCACCGTGTGGAGAATCTGGCACCCGGCGAAGGCCGGGTCTACGTGCTCCGGGTCTGACAGGCGGATCGCGGGGAAACCGCCTGGTCCCGCGTTGCGGATCGTCGGTGCTCGTCAACTCGTCCAGTTGTCGACGAGTCGGTCGATCTCGCCGACGTAGAACCGCTCGGGATCCGGATAGACCCAGTCGAGCTGATGCAGGATCTCGAGCGTCACCATGCCGTGGAAGTGCGCCCAGGCGCTCACGAAGGCCGGGATCCAGTCCGCCGGAAAGCCTCCAGCGAGTTGCTCGGCGAATGCGTCTTCAGCGGGTTCACTGTCTCGGCGGAGCTGCGGCGGAGCGAGCGCTCCGGTTGCCCAACCGTCGACGACCACCGACAGGAAGGCCGATGCGATCCTCCGGGCGGCGACGACCGTGGGGCCTGCGCTCGGGGCGGCGTACCCGGGGATGGGGGTCCCAAACAGGAGCAGGAACCGGTTGGGGTGCTCGACGCACCACCGGCGATAGGCGAGCATGCCGGAGCGAAGCCGTTGTGGGACCGTCCCCTCGGCCGTGGCGCCGGCGACTGCGTCGGCGAGATCGTCGTAGGCGTCGGCCAGCAGGTCGGTGATCAGGGAATCGAGCCCGTCGTAGTACCGATAGAGCCCGGCCGGGCTCATGCCGATCGCCCGGGCAACACCGCGGATCGACAGGGAATGCGCCCCGTCGGCAGCGATCTTCTCCAGCGCCGCTTCCTTGATCGATTCGATCGTGGCAGTCCGCTGTCGCTCGCGTCGCGTGGGGGCCATGGCCTCATTCTGTCAGGCCCGGGACACAAACGCAAACGCTGTTGACAATGCGAACACTGTTCGCTTATGGTGTTGACGCACCGGAGGCAAGCAAGGAGAGAACCCGGATGTCGCAGGGATTGCACGTTGTGTTGGGAGCAAGGGGAGGAGCCGGCAACGCCATCGCACGCGCCTTGGACGAGGAGGGACTGCCCGTGCGGGCGGTCAACCGCTCGGGTGCGGCGGAGCTTCCGGAGGGCATCGAGATCGTTGCTGCGGACATCACCACGGTGGACGGTGCCGAACGCGCGGTCCAAGGTGCCGGGGTGGTGTACATGGCGGCGCAGCCTCCCTATCACCGTTGGCCCGACGAGTTCCCCCGCATGCTCGAACGAGTGATCGACGCCACGGCTGCAGTGGGGGCGAAGCTGGTGATGGTCGACAACCTCTACGCGTACGGCCCGACGACTGGGACGATGACGGAACAGACGCCGGAGCGGGCCACGGACCGCAAGGGCAAGGTTCGGCGAGAAATGACGCGCACCCTGCTCGATGCTCATGAGGCGGGACGCGTCAGGGTCGCGATCGGTCGCGCGTCGGACTACTTCGGGCCCCGCGCCGACAACTCGGCCATCACCGCTCTCGCCATCGAGCCGGCCGCAGCCGACAAGACGATCCGCTGGACGGGCAGCCTCGATGAGGCACATGCCGTCGCCTACCTTCCGGACATCGCCCGCGCCTACGACGCGCTCGGCCGGTCGGGGGACGCCGACGGGCAGATCTGGATCCTGCCGCACGGTGCCCCGGTGAGCGGACGCGAGTTCCTCGACCTGGTCAATCAGGCCG
>JAHEEL010000044.1:2563-13702 GCA_024640745.1 Actinomycetes bacterium | reverse complement strand
TGAACGGGCGGCTGAGCTCCTTTCGGCCCCGTCGGGGGAACGGGCGCTTGGAGAGGATCCGGAAACCGGCCTTACGGTGTTTGCCAAGGCGGGGCGCTATGGACCGTACGTGCAACTCGGTGAACGTGACGAAGAGTCCAAGTCCAAATCCAAGCCGAGGACGGCCTCCTTGTTCAAGACGATGGAGCTCGAGACGGTCACGCTCGACGACGCCTTGCGTCTCCTTACCCAACCGCGAATCGTTGGAGAGCATCCTGAGGATGGCGAGCCGATCACCGCACAGAACGGGCGCTATGGCCCCTTTGTCAAGTGGGGAAAGGAGAGCCGCAGTCTCGAAGAAGAGGAGCAGATCTTCACGATCGACGTCGATGGGGCGGTTGCACTGCTTGCCCAACCGAAGCGAGGCCGAGGCCGCGCAGCCGCAGCGCCGCTCAAGGAACTTGGCGAGGATCCCAACACCGAACGGCCCGTAGTGCTGAGGAATGGCCGGTTCGGTCCCTATGTCACCGACGGCGAGACGAACGCCTCGCTCCGCGTTGCGGATTCCATCGAGACGATCACGCTCGACCGGGCGGTCGAGCTGCTTGCGGAGCGCCGGGCGAAGGGTCCGGCGCCCAAGCGCAAGGGAAAGCGGAAGCCGAAAGGTTCCTGACACCGGAACCGGTGCGCCGGACTCTGCAAGACTGTCGATGTGACGTCGAGTCTGAGAAACGGAATCGTGTGAGCCGACCATACGTCGCATTCGAGGGGATCGAGGGAGCAGGGAAGTCGACCGTCGCGGGTCGCGTCGGCTCCCGGCTGGAGCGCGATGGTCATCGGGTACTGCGCGTGAGGGAGCCGGGCGGCACGGCCGTCGGCGAATCGATCCGTTCAATCCTCCTCAGTCACGAGCTCGAGCCGGCACCGTGGACGGAGGCGCTCCTCTTCGCGGCGGCCCGGGCCCAGCTGGCGTCGGCGATCATCGGGCCCGCGCTCGATGCCGGAACGTGGGTGCTGTCCGACCGGTCGGTGTACTCGTCGCTCGCCTATCAGGGGGCGGGTCGTGCGCTTGGCATCGACGCGGTGCGCGGCGTCAACGAACCCGGACTCCTCGGCGTTTGGCCGAGCCTGGTGATCCTCCTCGCCGTCGATCCGGCCGAGGGTCTTGCGCGCCAATCGGTTGGCGATCGAATCGGTGACGAAGGAGTTGAGTTCCAGCAGGCCGTCGCCGACGGGTTCGCCGGGGCGGCGGCGTCCGATCCGGGGCGCTTCGTGATCATCGACGCTTCCGCACCGCTCGACGACGTCGTCGACGCGGCGTACCGGGAGATTCGGGACCGATGGTGACTCCGTTCGACGGGGTGATCGGGCACCGGGGTGTCATCGATCTCCTCGTTCGCGAGATTGCCGAACCGGCCCAAGCGTATCTCTTCGTCGGGCCGTCGAATGTCGGGAAATCGACCATTGCCCGCCGGTTTGGCGCCGCGCTGCTCTGCGGTGCCGATGAGCACTGCTTCGGTCGCGTCGTCGGCGGTGTGCATCCCGACCTGATCCTCGTCGAGCCTGAGGGGCGTGCGTCGATCACCGTCGATCAGACCCGCCGGGTTGTGTCACAGGCCAGCCGCGCGCCGTTCGAGTCGGATCGGAAGGTCTTCCTGTTCGAAGAGGGTGGGATGATGAATGACGAGGCGGCGAACGCGCTGCTCAAGACGCTCGAAGAGCCGACGCCGGCAACGGTGTTCGTGATCGTCGCGGAAACCGAGGACGACCTTCCCGACACCGTGGCGAGCCGCTGCAGAACGGTTGTGCTCGGAAGGGTGCCGGAGCCGGAGGTTGCCGAGGGCATCGCCGCGCTCGGTATCGAAGCCGAACAAGCCAACGAGGCGGCACGAATCGCCGGTGGTCGGCCCGGCCTCGCCCTCGCGCTGGCGACCGAGCCGCAGGTTGCCGACTATCGACGGCTGTGGCTCAGCATCCCGATGCGGCTCGGAGAGCATCCGGGGGACGCCTTCCGGCTTGCCGACGAGTTGATGGTTGCCGCCGAACCCCTGCTCGCCGCCCTCAAACAGAGGCAGCAGGAAGAGCGGGACATGCTCGGCGACGATGCACCTCGGTCGCTGAAGGACCGGCAGACGCGTGAGCTGAAGCGAGCCACCGACGCCCTGCATGTGACCGGTTTGGAGATCCTCGCATCCTTCTACCGAGATGTCGCCGCCGCTCAGTTCGGCAGCCCGGTCCGGAATACGGATATTCCCGTCGCAGCGCTGTCGTCCACGACGCCGAAACGTGCGGTCGCAAGCGCCGACCGCATCCTCACCGCCATCGAGGCGCTTGGCGCCAATCAACGACCCCAATTGGCGTTCGCCAACCTATTTGCGGAGCTTGCCGTCGATGCCTGAGTTCCGATATGTACCGTCGGCTGTGACCACACGTTTCCTCAACATTCCCATACGCATCATGGCTCGTGGCCTGCTCGATTTCGAGGTCACCGGCACCGAGCACATTCCGAAGAATGGGCCACTGGTGATTGCGGCGAACCATTTCTCTCATCTGGATCCGCCATTGGTGATCAATGCCTTGGGCCGGCTCGTTCGATATATCGCGGTCGACGAACTCTTCGGCAACCATTTGACCTTTGACGTCGTCACGGGCTTCTTCGGGGCGATTCCCACCGACCGCGACGGCGTGCCCCTCAGGGCCTTGGAGGAGACGGTGGCGCATCTCCGGGGCGGGGGAACCGCGGGCGTCTTCCCGGAGGGGCGACGGGTTGCCTACTGGGGAGAGACCGAGCCGAAGCGCGGCGCTGCGTGGCTGGCCTGGATGAGCGGCGCTCCACTGCTCCCGATCGCCATTCACGGGACGGAACGCACGCTCAGCCAGAATGCCCGGGGCGTTCATCGGACTGCGGTGAAGATCTGGATCAACGAACCGCTCTTCTGGTACGACTACGCCGACGCGGTCGATCCTCTTGGTGCGATGACGGATGCGTGGTTCCGAGCGATCAATGCTCGTCTCGCTCCGTGGTGGTCGGAGCGCTCTGTCTCCGGGCGGTGACGCCCGGGCGCGATGCCCTCAAGCGGAGCGCCACGCGAGGAATTCGTCGACCTCCTCAGCCGAGGGGATGCCGATGCGGCCGCCGAAGCGCGTGCACTTCAGCGCGGCGGCGGCGGATGCTCGCCGGATGATGTCGGTGATCGACCGGTGCTCGGCAAGCCCAAGCGCAAATGCACCGTGGAAGACATCGCCGGCGCCCAGCGTATCGGCAACCTCCACGTCGAACGCCGCTGCCGTGCGAGGCTCGTCGCCGTCCCCGAGCCACATGGTGCCATCCGCACCGAGCGTGACGGCGAGCCACGATTCCGTGCGATCGCGGATGGCAGTCAACCCGGAAGCGGGATCGCGCTCGCCACTGATCTCTGCCAGCGCCGGCGCGGAGAAGATGATGTGGGTTGGGGCGGTGAGCGCACGGTCGATCGCCACGGGCCGAGCGTGATCGAAGTCGAGGATCCCGGGTACCCCGATCTCCCGGGCGAGGTCCATCGCCGAGAGTGCGCCGTTCGGCCACAGTAGGTCCCCCAAAACAGCGTCGGCTCCCGCAACATCGTTGCGCGCGAGGCCATGGTCGGGTTCGAAGAGCAAGGGGTCGGAGTAATTGACGATCGTCCGCTCTCCGTCCGGCTCGACGGTGATCGTCGAGATCGGAGATGAAGCCGATGAAACACGCCGTACTCGGCTCGCATCAACGCCCCACGCGGCGAAGTCATCGAGGATCAGATCTCCGATCGAGTCCTCACCGAGGCGTCCGATGAACCGGGCGTCGCCGTTGAGCCGCGCGATCGTCGCGGCGGCATTCGCGGCCGGTCCGCCTCCGGCTACCGTCATCGATTGAGCAAACGTCTTCTGCCCGCGGGCGGGCACTCCGCCCACGCCAAACACGATGTCGAGAACGGCCAGTCCGACGCAGGTGACAGAGGTCACGGCACAGCACGCGTCGGCGGCCCGGCAACGATCGGAACGGCCGCTGTTCGGCCTACCGCACCTGTGCGCCGGTCTGTCACCATGGCGCGCATCCTACCGATCTTCGATGGACGGCCGTGCAGCATGGAGCGGCTCTGTCTGCCGACGACGATGGGCCGCTACCTGCGCGCGTGCGCTCGGCGGAGGAAGGCCTGCTAGATCCTGTAGGGCCCGGAGACTCTGGTGTTTCCTGCTCGTTGCTGCGTACGGTGCACGTATGAGAACTCGGATCTTCGTCCTCTCCCTGCTCCTGCTCGCGGCGTGCACGTCGTCCGACGGCGCCGACGAGGCTGCCGCTGGAGGCGAGACGACGACCACGGCGTCGGCGGCTACGACGGCCGCTCCCACGACGACGGCCGCTCCCACGACGACGGCCGCTCCCACGACGACGGCCGCTCCCACGACGACGGCCGCTCCCACGACGACGGCCGCTCCCACGACGACGGCCGCTCCCACGACGACATCCGGCGGGCCCTACGTGGTCGGTCTCCCGGAGCCCTATCCACTTGCTCCACTCCCGGGGAGCGGCGGAGCCGCAGGATCCGGCTGCGCCCCCGGCGCCGGGGCGCTGCCGGACGGGGTGTGGTTCGGTTACGTGGTTGCGAAGGCGGCTGCCACTATCGACTTCGATCTCGGCTGCTTCTACTTCGGTGATATCGCCTATGAAGAGGGCGCGCTGGACGGCGAAGAGGTCAACAACGACTACTACGTGCGCAACGCCAACCCGACCTTGCGGACCGTACCGATTGCCGGCGATGTCACGGTCTGGGAGATCGAGACCGGTTCGGTCGGATTTCTCGAAGTGCCGTTCTCCGCCTGGCCGGTCGATCCATCCGGGTACCTTGCGTGTCCGTCTGATTGGTGCGGCGTCTGGCTCTTCGTCAACGGCGGAGCCGTCACGGAGATCCTCGAGCAGTACGTTCCATAGTTCCCGGTCTCCGGTCACCCGTTCCAGGTTCCTTGGAACCTTTTCGGGGCTCGAGACGTCGTATCGGTACTGCACCCGAACGCTAGGTTTGTGTTGATGTCGAGACGCGCCCTCCTGATCCTCATCGTCCTTGCTGGGGCGATGGCGTTGTCGATCCCGGTGTTGGCCATCGGACCGTTGCCCGAACAGCTGCCGGACGGCGACACGCGACCCGTGGTGCTGTCGGCGGAACTGCTCGAGCCGCAGCGCCACAACGCGCTGCTCGAGGCGGATCTCCGCATCGAGGCGAAAGACAACCTCGGCATCGACCACTACGAGTACCGATGGCACGGCGTCGTTCCCGGCGAGATCCTCGAAACTTCGGCTGCGAAGCCGACGGTGTCGTATGTCTCGGCGCTTCCCGAGACCCGCTATCGCCTGGAGGTGCGGGCGGTGGACATCCACGGCTGGGAGTCGGCCTGGTTCGATGCCTGGTCGGGGATCACACCGTCCGCTCCCACGGTCGTCGTCGCCGGTGACTCGATCGCCTCCGGTTACACCAAGCAGTGGTTCACGGGGGGCGCGACGTGCCGCGACGCCGACTACTCGTTCGGTAGCACAGTGCATCGCATGCTGGCTGCATCCCTGCCGGCTGCATGGGCGCCCGAATACGCAAACACGGCGTTCCCCGGCGCCGGTGTCAGCTCAGTGCTCAACGGAGGGTCCGATTCCTGCTCCGACAGCCATCCAAGCCAGATCGAAGACATCGCTCGCTATACGCAGCCCGGGAGCTGGAACGTCGTGGTGATAACCGCCGGGATCAACTCCACCAATTGGGTCGATGTGGTGAAGGAGCTGACGAAGGACACGCTCTTCTCTTTCACCAACGCCGGTGACAAGCTGGCGTGCGAGGTCGCCGTGACCGATCGGTGGGATCTGGTCGACCGGCAGGCCGAGATCACAGCATCCACGTCCGCCATCATCGAAGCGATCGAACGACGTACGAACGCAGCGGTGTATTGGGCGAGCTACTTCGCGATCGACGGCTCGACGATCGCCCCCGGCTGGTCGCCAATCGGGCCCGAGTGCGCCGACGAAATGGCCTACGCCCTCGGCGAGCTCCACGATGCGATCCGCGCCGGCCTCGGTGTCGGTGTGCGCTGGATCGATGTCGCCGATCAACACGTTGCAACGCAGCAGTGGGCCGGCTGGCCCCACCCGAGCCGTGAGGGCCACGAAGCTATCGGCCGAGCCGTAGCCGCAGCGATCATCGGCTAGTGCCCGCGCCGCGCCCGCTTCGCGGGAGGGGCGGAGGGCTGACGAGCCGGAGATCGGATTCGAACCGACGACCTACGCATTACGAGTGCGTTGCTCTACCGGACTGAGCTACCCCGGCGGGAAGGTGGAATCCTAGCGATGTTTCACTCATTTCCGCTCGCCCGTAGGATGCTGTGCACGAGCCGGGAGGACCGTGGCGGATCAGGCAGATTTCGAGCGGGACGCAATGCAATACGCGCCGCAGCTGTACTCCGCCGCGCTCCGAATGACGCGCAATCCGGCCGATGCCGAAGACGTCGTCCAAGAGACCTTCCTCAAGGCGTACCGGGCGTACGACTCATACACCGAAGGGACCAACCTCAAGGCGTGGCTGTATCGGATCCTCACCAACACCTACATCAACAAGTACCGCAAGCAGCAGCGACGCCCAGACGAAGTCGAGCTCGGAGAGCTTCAAGATCTCTACCTCTACAAGCGCCTCGGCGAGGCTTCCGGGGCGACGCAGAGCGCAGAATCCGACATGCTGGACGCGTTCGTGGACACCGACATCATCGAAGCACTCGAGGCGCTCCCCGAGACGTATCGCCTCCCGGTGTTGCTTGCCGACGTCGACGGATTCTCGTACAAGGAGATTGCCGAGATGCTCGACATCCCGATCGGAACGGTCATGTCCCGGCTCCATCGGGGAAGAAAGGCGCTCCAGAAGCGGTTGTGGGATCTGGCAGATCAGCACGGCATCACAGGGAACCGATCATGAGCGGCTGCGACCACGCGATCGAATACGTGTACCAGTACCTCGATGAAGAGGCGTCGTTCTTCACGAAATCCCGGGTTCGCATCCATCTGCGCAGGTGCCCTCCCTGTATGTCCGCCTTCGAGTTCGAGCGGCAGCTCAAGTCCGTGATCCGCGAACGCGGGAAATCCGATCCTCCGCCGGAACTTTTCGCCACCCTCCGAGCGTTGATACAACAGGAACGAGAGAGCAACGAGTCGGGCATGTGATTCCGCCCGTCTCGAGTGGAGGAAGTCACGATGAACGACAACGTACTCCGAGGCCGTCGCCTCGACGGCGGGGCTCGCGCCCCGAAGACGTATTCGACCGAGCGCCAGTGCGCCCACAAGGGCTGCGAGACCAAGCTCTCGCGCTACAACCGCCGCGAGTGGTGTTTCGCCCACGCTCCCACGAAGTATCCGCGGCTTCGTGGACGCGTCGCCAAGGCCGAGGCCTGACAGCAGATCTTCTTCATGAAGCGCCTCGTATGCAGGCGCTTCATCGCGTCCGTGTCGTCGTCTATCCTCGCCCCATGACGCGATCACTCCGTGTACTGACCGCAACGCTGCTCGTCGGCCTCGTCCTGGCGCTCCCGTCGGCTGCGATGGGCCAAGAGGAGGAGACGGAAGACGTCGAGCCCGCGCCGATCGCGGTCGAAAGCGGAGCCGCCGTCGAGGTGCCGCCGTTGGACGTAGTCGAGGAGACACCTCCGTGGACGCAACGGTTCCTCGTCCCCACCATCCTGGCGCTCACGGTCGTCGCGATCGGCGGCGTCACGGTCTATTACCTCGTCGGCATCAAGGGCCGCTACACCGTCTCCACCGAGTGACCCGCGAGCGCCCCGCACGGCCGGTTCGATAGGGCCCGTTCTCGCCCTATTTCAGGACGAACGACCCTACGCCGGCACGATCGCGAGCCGCAACCTGGCGACGGATCGCATTCGACGGACGGGAGAGCCCATGGAAGACGTGCTGCTGGCCCGATGGCAGTTCGGCATCACGACCGTATACCACTGGCTGTTTGTGCCGATCACGCTCGGCATCACCTGGATGGTTGCCATCATGCAGACCGCCTGGGTGCGAACGAAGAAGCCCGAATACCTTCGCATGACGAAGTTCTGGGGCAAGCTGATGCTGATCAACTTCGCCGTAGGCGTCGTTACCGGAATCGTCCAGGAGTTCCAGTTCGGGATGAACTGGTCGACCTACTCACGGTTCGTCGGCGACATCTTCGGCGCACCGCTTGCGATCGAAGCATTGTTGGCGTTCTTCATCGAGTCGACGTTCCTCGGCCTGTGGATCTTCGGCTGGAAGAAGCTCAGCCCGAAAGTGCACCTCTTCACCATCTGGATGGTCGCGTTCGGAACAATGGCCTCGGCCTTCTTCATCCTCCTCGCCAACTCCTGGATGCAGTACCCCACGGGGTACACCCTGAATCCGGTCACGGGGCGGGCTGAGATGCAGAACTTCGGGGAGATCGTCACGAGCAAGGTCCTCTGGGCCCACTTCCCGCACACGATCTTCGTTGGCTTCGCGACGGCCAGCGCCGTCATCCTCGGTGTTGCCGCCTGGCATCTCGCGAGGAGGCAACACGTGGTCATCATGCGCAAGTCGGCGGCATTCGCCGGTGCCATCCTCCTTGTTGGGACGCTCGGAGTCGCCCTCACGGGCCACTACCAAGGCCAGGTCATGGTCGAGGTCCAGCCCATGAAGATGGCGTCGGCGGAGGCGCTGTGGGACACCGAGCAGCCGGCTTCGTTCTCCCTGTTCGCGGTTGGTGACAAGACCAACAACCGCAATGCCTTCAACCTATCGATACCGAGGGCGCTGAGTCTCCTGTCGTGCAACAACCTCGACTGTGAAGTCCAGGGCATCAACGATCTCCAGGCCGCGGCGGTCGCCGAGTTCGGTGAAGGCGACTACATCCCCAACCTGTTCGTCACCTATTGGTCGTTCCGGATCATGGTCGGTCTCGGCATGCTGATGATCCTCATCGGAGGGCTGGCGGTGTGGTTCCATCTCCGGGGAGCCCTGGTCCGGCAGAAGTGGTTCCTCAAGGCGGCGCTCTGGATCGGCATCCCCGCGGCGTTCATTGCCAACGCAATGGGGTGGATTTTCACCGAGATGGGCCGCCAGCCGTGGATTGCGTACGGATTGCTCAAGACCGAAGTCTCGAACTCTCCGACCGTTCCCGGGCCCTGGATCGTCATCACGCTCGTCGGGTACACGCTCATCTACCTCGTGCTCGCGATTGCGGCCGGCTACCTGTTCGTCAAATACGCGAAGGCAGGACCGGGCGATGAAGAGACGGCCGAAGACGTCGCGGCGTCGATGGTGTACTAGAGGAGGCTGACCATGGAACAAGGACTCTGGAACCTGGAAACCCTCTGGTTCGTGCTCATTGCCGTCCTCTGGATCGGGTTCTTCTTTCTCGAGGGGTTCGACTTCGGCGTTGGAATCCTGCTCCCGTTCGTCGGGAAGGACGATGCCGATCGGCGGGTGATGATCAACACGATCGGCCCGACGTGGGATGGCAACGAGGTGTGGCTGCTGACGGCAGGAGGCGCGACGTTCGCCGCGTTCCCCGAGTGGTACGCGACGATGTTCAGCGGCTTCTACCTGCCGCTCTTCCTCATCCTGTTCGCCCTGATCTTCCGTGGGGTCGCGTTCGAGTACCGCAGCAAGGACAAGCTGCCGCAATGGCGCGCTACCTGGGATTGGCTGATCTTCGTGGGAAGCCTCCTCCCCGCGCTGCTGTTCGGGGTGGCCTTCGGCAACCTGGTGCGCGGTCTCGAGATCGATGCTGCCGGCGAGTATGTGGGTGGATTCTGGGCGCTCCTGAACCCGTTCTCACTGGCCATGGGAGTCGCGTCGTTGGTGCTATTCACGCTCCACGGAGCGTTCTTCCTGGCATTGAAGTCGAGCGGCGATGTCCGCGAGCGAGCAGCAGCGCTCTCGCGACCGCTGTCGATCGCGGCCGGGGTCGTGATGGCCATCGCCATGATTTGGACGTACACGCTCGGAGATGCAGGATTCGTACCCGGGCTGTTGCCGGTCCTCGCGATCGTCCTTCTCGGAGTGGTGATCTGGCTCGCGCGGGAGGCGCTGTTCGGCTGGGCGTTCATCGGGACCGGCCTGACGATTGTCGCGGTGGTGGCGGCAATCTTCATCGGCATGTATCCGAATGTGATGACGTCGACGATCAACCCGGACTACAGCCTCACGGTGTTCAATGCGTCGTCGACGACGCTCACCCTGCAGATCATGACGATCGTCGCGCTCATATTCGTTCCGATCGTGCTTGTCTACCAGTCATGGAGCTACTGGGTGTTCCGCAAGCGCGTCGGTCGTGAGGATGTCACCGCGCCCACCACCTGACGCCGTACAGCCAGAAGCAGATCGGGTTGGCCCGATCGATCGGCGCCTCTTTGGGGTAACCGAAGGGGTGCGCCGGTACCTGGGGATGACGATTGCCCTCGGACTGGTCTCGGCGGTCGGTGTGCTCGGAGGTGCGATCGTCCTCGCCGGTGTCGTCAATCGCGTCTTCCTCGAAGGCGCGGACGCCACGGATGTGACCGCAGCGCTCGTCGCACTGGTGCTCATCTACGCCGGTCGAGGCGTTCTCGAGTGGGGCCGTTCTGTGGCCGCTCATCGGGCGGCGGCGGGTGTCAAGCGCACGCTCCGCGAGCAGGTGATGCGAGCCGTGCTCGCCCAGACCGCGGGCGGCCGCTCAGTCGGAAGCGGCGAACTCGGCCTGATCGCCTCGTCGGGAATCGATGCACTCGACGCCTACTTCTCCCGCTACCTTCCGCAGATCGTCCTCGGCGCGTTGATCCCGCTGTTGGCGATGGTCTGGCTGCTGACCGTTGATCCGCTCACTGCGGTGATCATCATCGTCACCGTCCCGCTGATCCCCGTATTCATGACGCTGATCGGTACCTACTCCGACCGGGCGACCCGCGAACGGTGGAGCACGCTCCGGCGGCTCGGCGATGCACTCGTCGAGACGCTGCGCGGGCTGATGACGCTTCACGTGTACCAATCCGGAGAGGGAAGGATCGACCGAATCCGACGCCTCTCGGACGAGTACCGCCGACAGACGATGGCGACGCTTCGTGTGGCCTTCCTCTCGGCTTTTGTCCTCGAGCTCGTTGCGACGATATCGGTCGCCGTCATCGCGGTGGCGG
>JAHEEL010000044.1:0-2553 GCA_024640745.1 Actinomycetes bacterium | reverse complement strand
TCAACGGCAGCCTGTCGTTCGCTCCGGCGCTGGCAATCCTGGTTCTCGCTCCCGAGGTCTACGCACCGCTGCGCAAGGCCGGGAGCGAATTCCACGCCGCCATGGACGGAATGGAAGCCGCCCGTTCAGCGTTTGATGTGCTCGAGACGGCGAAGGTCGAACCGGCCGTGCGGCGTCTGCCGCCGGGACCGGATGCGGGCAATGCTACGTGCGAGTTCGCAGCCGTCGACTACCGCTACCCGGCGCCCGACACCGACGAAGCCGTCCTGGTGCTCGATGCCGTCGACCTGCGTCTCGAGACGGGGGAGCACCTGGCGATCGTCGGCCCCTCCGGCGCCGGGAAGTCCACGCTGATCGACTTGATGCTCGGATTCGATCCTCCCACGGAAGGCGGCATCTGGATCGAAGGCGTGCCGCTGGCCGAGGTCGACCTTGCGGCCTGGCGGTCGAGGATCGGCTGGGTGCAGCAAGACCCATTCCTGATCGCCGGGACCGTATTCGACAACGTGCGTCTCGGCGCAGCGGGAGCCGATCGCACAGCCGTCGTGTCGGCACTCGAGCTCGTGGGAGCGGGCGAGCTCGCCGCGCGCCTCGACACGATCGTCGGTGAACGCGGCGGCGGCCTCAGTCACGGCGAGCGGCGCATGATCTCGCTCGCCCGGGCCGTAGTGCGAGACCCAGACGTGCTGCTGCTCGATGAGCCGACGGCCGGCGTCGACACCGAGACGCAGGTGCGGATCGCAGCCTCGTTCCCGCAGATTGCCGCCGGTCGGACGGTCGTGACTGTTGCCCACCAACGCATCCTCGTCGACCTCGCCGACCGGGTTGTCCGCATCGATCGCGGCAGGATCGTTGCACCGGCGCCGGGAGATCTGCGATGAACGGTTTCCGTAGGCTTCTGGTTTCACTCTCGGCGCATCCGGGTCGATTGGCGGCGACGGTCGCTTCCGGTGTCGCCGCGGTCGGTTCCTCGATTGGCCTGCTCACCGTTTCGGCCTACCTCATCTCGTTTGCGGCACTTCAGCCGCCGCTCCTCGACCTCACGCTCGCGATCGTCGGGGTTCGCTTCTTCGGTATCTCAAGGGCCGTGTTTCGCTATCTGGAGCGGCTTGCGTCGCACGACCTGAGCCTGCGTCTCCTCTCCGGTCTCAGGGCGCGCATCGCTCACGCGCTCTACCGTCTCGGCCCTGCCGGCGTCGCCTCGTTCCGCGCCGGTGACCTGGTTGGTCGGGTCCTCGACGACGTCGACGAGATCCAGCATGTGTTCACTCGGGTCGTCCCACCTCCGCTCATCGCCCTTTTCGTTGGGCTTCTGACGTTCGTGCTGGCCGCCGTGTGGCTCCCGGCCTCGGTGCCGACGATCCTGATTCCGCTCATTCTCGCCGGGATCGCCGTGCCGTGGCTCACCGAGAGAGTCGGGCGAACATCGGGAGCGGTAGTTGCGCACGACCGCGGCGTGCTGATTGGCCAGACCGTCGAGATCATCGAGGGCGCTCGAGCCATCGTGGCGCTCGGTGAAGAGGATCGGCTGCTTGCCTCGGCTGAGCAGGCCGCCGCCCAGGTTGCGGACGCAGAGCGGCGCACGGCTTGGCTGCACGGACTCGGCGACGGCTCGGTGCTCGCGCTGATCGGCGTTGCGCTTGCCGGCACTCTGTGGGTCGCTGCCATCGCAACACGGGCCGGCGCCCTCGACGGCGTGATGGTGGCCGTACTCGCGATGCTCGCCATCACACCGTTCGAGGCAGTCGCCCCGCTGCCATCGGCGTTCGAGCGACTCGGTCGGTCGCTGGGCGCGACGGACCGGCTGTTTCAGGTCGTCGATGCCGACTCGCCGACGGAGCCGCCCGCATCTCCGCAATCGGTCCCGCCCGATCGAACGCTGCACGTCGCCGGCGCCGAGGTCATCGCTCCCGGCGGTGCCCGGATCCTCGGGCCGATCGATCTCACCATCAGGCCGGGCACCGCGATCGGTGTCATCGGAGAGACGGGTGCCGGCAAGACGACCCTGGCGCACATCCTCTGCCGGTTCCGGGATCCCGACGCAGGGAGCGTCACACTCGGCGGCGCCGATTTGCGACAGCTCGATCCTCGGGAGCTTCGAATGACGATCGGCTACGAGGACGATCGAGCGTTCCTGTTCTCCGGCTCGATCGTCGGCAATGTGCGCGTTGGCGACCTCGAGGCGACCGACGACGAAGTCCGGGCGATCCTGGATCGGCTCGAATTCGGAGCGTGGATTGCCGATCTGCCGGGCGGTCTGGACCACGAAGTCGGCGAGGGCGGAGCCTCCGTGTCCGGCGGCCAGCGCAGGAGAATCGCGCTCGCCCGCTCACTTCTCGCCGACTTCCCGATCCTGGTACTCGACGAGCCGCTCTCCGGCCTCGATCCGCTGACGGCCGAGGCGGTGATGGACGATCTGCTCGGTGCCTCGCTCGACCGCAGCCTCGTCGTGATCACCCACCGACCGATCGGCCTCGACCGAATGGACGAGATCGTTGTCCTCGACCGCGGTGAGATCCAGGCTCGGGGGACCCATGAGGAGTTGCTCGAGAC
>JAHEEL010000204.1 GCA_024640745.1 Actinomycetes bacterium | reverse complement strand
CGAGAGTGTCGAGAGGCTCGACGATGGGTCGGGGTTCCAAATCGGGACCAAGTGGCGTGAGACGCGTGTCATGTTCGGCCGCAGCGCCACTGAAATCATGTGGGTGACCGAGATCGACCCTGGCCGTCGCTACGTGGTCGAGGCCTCCTCCCACGGAGCTGAGTATCGAACGGAGCAGCGTGTCGCTCCCGCCGACGACGGTGGGAGCGTTCTGACGACGTCGTTCTCCGGAAAGCCGGTCAGCACGATGGCCAAGGTGATGTCTGCCACAGTCGGCAAGCTCTTCGAGAACGCCACCCGAAAGGCGTTCGAACAGGATCTGAGTGACATCGCGACGGCGGCGGAAGCGGCAGGCCCGTCGGACGAGTCGTAGGTCGCTAGGAGAAGACAACCGTCCGATGCCCGATGAGGAACACGCGTTCCTCCACATGAGCACGAACGGCCTTCGACAGCACCAATCGTTCGATATCGCGCCCGGCGATGACCATCGAGCCAGGCGTATCGCTGTGGTTCACGGGCGTCACGTCCTGGGTGATGATCGGGCCCTCATCGAGTTCCGCCGTGACGTAGTGCGCCGTGGCCCCAATCAGCTTCACGCCCCGGTCCCATGCCTGGTGGTAGGGACGCGCGCCCTTGAAGCCGGGGAGGAAGGAATGGTGGATGTTGATGGCTCGGCCCCTGAGCACGTCGCAGACGGCAGGACTGAGGATCTGCATGTATCGGGCAAGCACCACGAGATCGATATCGTCTTCATCGATCATGGCAAGCAGCGCAGCGTCGGCTTCGATCTTCGTGTCCGGGGTAACCGGGAGATGCCGGAATTCGATGCCTTCGCGTTCGACGATGTTGCGCAGGTCCTCATGGTTCGACACCACGACGGGGATTTCGGCGGCCAGCTCGCCGGCGTGATGGCGGTTCAGGAGATCGACGAGACAGTGGTCGTACTTGGAAACCAGGATCATCACGCGCGGATGGTCGTCCACCCGACGCACTCGCAGCTCAGCGTCGAACGCCTGTCGTCGTGCCTCGAGGTGGTCGACGACTTCGGACGGATCCTCGAGGTCATCCTCGAACACCGTCCGCATCACGAATGTGTTCGTTGCATGGTCGGTGAACTGTTTGTTGGCGATGATGTTCGCGTCCAGTTCGAGGAGGCCCGCGGCGAAGCCGGCGACGATGCCGCGTGCGTCTGCGCACTTGAGCGTGAGGATGAACTCGTTCATGAATTCGGAAGGCTACTGCACCGGGCGATTCCCCTGGGATGTTGTGAACAAACGAAGAACACGACGCCGACCAGGAACACCGAGTGTGGCGGCGCGCGTTGACGGTCCCGACATCGAGAGGGAGCACGCATCGTGAAGAACATGAAACGCTACCGCTGGCCGATCATCGGGGTCGCACTCGCCGTCCTGGTGGTCGGCTTTCTGGCCTTCCGACCGGACAAGCTGTTTGTCGACGACACCGTGGACGAGGCCCTGTCGGATGCATTTGCTTCTCCAACCACCACCACCGAGGACCCGCCGACGACCACGACGACGACGCCCGACGACGATACGCGCGAAACGCCGACAGCGACAACCTCGCCGACCACCACCACGACGACCACAGCAGCGCCCTCCGGACCCGCCGTCGTGACCACTGGCGCGTTCTACGGAATCGACCACTCGGCGGAGGGCACCGCCACCGTCTACGAGCAGGATGGACAGTTCGTGCTTCGGTTTGAAGACGACACCGATATCCAGAACGGACCCGATCTCTACGTGTGGGTTGTCCCGTCGGAGGACTACACCGGCGGGACGCCGTCCGAATACCTCGATCTCGGCAAGATCAAAGGCAACGTCGGTGGACAGAACTACGAGCTCCCCGCTGAGTTCGACCCGGCCCTCCACCGAACCGTCCTTGTCTGGTGTCTGCGGTTCTCCACGCCCTTCACCGCTGCGCCTCTCACCTAGACGACCGGGCTACGCTCATCCGCCATGACCAACCATGACCGCTGGGGCGATGCCGACATCCTCGAGACGTTCCGCAAACGCGAGTACCCGGATCTCGAGGTCATCCACGGAATGCCGCTCAAGCACACCGGATCATCGTTCAGCGGCACCGTCGTCGAATTCGCCGAGGGGGATCGGATTGTCCTCGCGGACGGCTCGGGGCATACGGAGACGTTCGCCGCCCGTGATGGAGCCTTCATGCACAACGGCCGCCGCGTGGCGTTGCGCGCACCGGCGGCAGCTCCCGAGCGGGCCCCGTCATTCACGGCCTCCGGGTCGCTCGACACCGGCCGAACCTCCGCGCGCGTCGCTCGAGCGAGCCGAATCTGGGTCGAAGGTTGGCACGACGCTGAGCTGATCGAGAAGGTCTGGGGCGATGATCTTCGAGAGGCTGCGGTGGTCGTGGAGCCGACGCACGGCGCTGACGACCTCCCGGCGGCCGTCGCCGCGTTCCAACCGGGACCGAAGCAAAGGCTCGGGGTGCTATTGGATCATCTCGTCGACGGCTCAAAGGAGTCGCGAATCGCTGCAATGATCGCCGGTGATGACGTGCTGGTGTGCGGCCATCCGTATGTCGACATCTGGCAAGCGATCAAGCCAGACGCTATCGGGATCGACGCGTGGCCGGAGGTTCCGCACGGGCGTCCGTGGAAGGACGGTGTCGTCCAGGAACTCGGCTTCGCCGTGTCTCCCGGACGATTCTGGAGCGAGGCATTGGAGTCGGTTTCGTCGTATCGGGACATCGAGTCCCCGCTCGTCAACGCGGTCGAGCAGCTGATCGACTTCGTAACTGCGGAGACCCCATCGGCGGCACCGTGATCAGGACGATGCCGAACCGCCGAGATCCCGCCCTGCTGTCGCACAGGACCTTGGTTGGCCACGACCTCACCTGACCTAGCCGGTATTGCGCATGCCGGCCGCAATCCCATTCACGGTGAGCAGCAGCGCTCGTTCCAGGGTGGCGTTCGTCTCCCCACCTCGTCGCCGCGCCAGGAGTGCCACCTGCAGCAGATTGAGCGGGTCGAGGTAGTAGTCGCGGACGGCCAGCGTCCGCTGGAGGATCGGGAGCCGGTCGAGAATGGCCGTCCCCGTGAGACGCTCCACCTGCGTCACCGTTCGGTCGTGCTCCGCGCGGATGCGCTCGAATAGGTGATGGTGCCGTGGATCGACGAGCCGGTCGACGTACCTCGAAGCAACGGCGAGGTCGGTCTTGGCAAGGGTCATCTCGACATTGGAGATGAACGTCTGCATATACAGGAATCGCTCGTACATCTCTTCCACGATGTCCCATTTCCCCCGCCGCTCCATGGCCTCCAGGCCGGTGCCAACGCCGTACCACCCCGGGACGATCTGGCGCGACTGGGTCCATCCGAACACCCAGGGGATCGCCCGCAGGTCGTCCAATCCCGTGCCTCCACCCGGACGGCGCGAAGGTCGCGAGCCGATGTTCATCTCAGCGAGCTCCTCGACGGGTGTGGCAGCGAGGAAGTAGTCGACAAGACCCGGAGACTCCACGAGGGAGCGATAGCTGTCGTACGCGGCCGCGGAGAATCCCTCCATCGTGGCCGTCCACCGATCCAACACCTCCTTGCTCTGCCGGGACTTTCGATGCAGCAGGGACGCCTCCAGTACCGACGACAATGCCAACTCCAGATTCCGGTGAGCCAGGGCCGGCAATCCGTATTTGTCGGCGATGATTTCGCCTTGCTCCGTGACCTTGATATGACCGTCGACGGTGCCGAACGGTTGAGCGAGAATCGCCTGGTGGGTTGGACCGCCGCCGCGCCCGATGGTGCCGCCGCGACCATGGAAGAGCCGGAGGGTCACCCCATGCCGAGACGCCACATCGTGGAGCAGCCGCTGAGCCTTGTAGATCTCCCAC
>JAHEEL010000043.1 GCA_024640745.1 Actinomycetes bacterium | reverse complement strand
GATAGGCATTGGCGAGCGTCTGCGCTTCAACGCCTTGCGCGGCATCGACGACGAGCAGGGCACCTTCGCACGCGGCGAGGCTGCGCGAGACCTCGTAGGTGAAGTCCACGTGTCCGGGCGTATCGATGAAGTTCAGCCGATACAACGCGCCCGACTCGGCGGTGTAGTCGATCCGAACGGCGTTGGCCTTGATCGTGATGCCCCGTTCTCGTTCGAGGTCCATCTCGTCGAGCACCTGAGCACGCATGTCACGTTCTGAGATCGCGCCGGTGCGCTCGAGGAGACGATCGGCCAGCGTCGACTTGCCGTGGTCGATGTGGGCGATGATGGAGAAGTTGCGAATGCGCGACAACGCGGTCATGGGATCGATCCGGGAGCGGAGTATCTGAGTGTACCGTTGCGACGCTCTGCTGTTATCGTTACGGCCCGTTCCTACCACCTCACGAGGTTCGTCCAGCATGGCCAATATCAAGTCTCAGCGGAAGCGCAACCGCCAGAACGTCAAGCGGTATCAACGCAACAAGTCGTTCCGTTCCGAGCTGAGAACGCACGAGAAGCGCGTGCTCGCAGCCGCCGAGGCCGGCGACGCCGTCGCGACCGAGGAGCTCCTGCGCGAGGCGCAGAAGCGGATCGACGTCGCAGCATCCCGCGGTGTGCTCCACGCGAACACGGCGGCCCGCCGCAAGTCTCGTCTCACGCGACGGGCACGTTCGGTCCTCGCCTGATCGCATGACCGATCAGTCGACCTGGCTCACGCCTGCCGCGCACGACAAGCTGCAGGCGGAGCTCGCGGAGCTCTCGACCGTCGGCCGAGTCGAGATCTCGGCACGTATTGCCGAAGCGCGCGAACACGGCGACCTGCGCGAGAACGCCGAGTACGACGCAGCAAAGAACGAACAGGGCCTCATGGAGGCTCGCATCCGCAAGCTGACCCATCTGCTCGACAATGCGGAGGTTCGCGAGGTAGAGAATTCCGGCCTCGTCGAAGTGGGGACGGTCGTGACCGTCATCGACGATGATGAAGATGAGTTCGAGTTCTTCGTCGCTCCGGCCGAGAACAAGGTCGCGGGGATGGTGCTTGCGTCCCCCCAGAGCCCCCTCGGAGATGCGCTTCTCGGCGCCGCTCCCGGCGACGAAGTGACTTACGAAGCCCCCGGCGGCACCTTCACCTACCGGATAGCCGCCGTGAGAGTCTACGAGGACTGACCCAACCGTTTCTGCGCCCTTCAGGCCGATCGTGGGAAGTTGAACCGAGACGCTCGACCGTAGACATGAGACCGGACACCGTGTCGGGGTCTAGCGTCTTCCGTCTAGCGTCTCCTGTCTAACTCCCGAGCCAGCGGCACATGGCAACCGTGAGGCGCTCGAGGGTCACGCGGTGGGTTGGCTCGGGAGCGGTCTTGATCTGCAGGTCGGCGCGGGCGAGCGCATCGAGTGACCGGCGCAGCGCCGTCGCTCGGGTCGATGAGCGGCGCTCCCAGACCTTGCGCACCGGGAACGACGTCGGGGCTTGGCCAACCCACCCCGCGTAGGTCTCGCGATCCGGAGCGACGGCCGCGAGCGAACGCCTCCGGACTTCACCTTCGAGGTACGCGAGCACGACGAGGGGATGCCCGTGCTCGAGGAAGTCGGCGAGCCGGCGCAGCGCTTCACCCTCGTTGCCCGCGGTGATCGCGTCGGACAGCAGCCACATCGGCTCGTCCGGCCGGTTTGAATACCGGCCGAGAACGTCTTCCTCCGTCACCGTCGAGCCATCGGCCCCGAGTTGGTCGAGCGCCTGACCGAGGGCCGCAACGTCTGAGCCGAATCGACGGAGCAGCACGGAAACGGCTCCCGGTTCGAGCCGAAGCTTCCGCTTCGCTGCGGCATCCGCCAGCCAACGCGACGCGTCGCGCTCCCGGTACTTCTTCACCGTCTCCGTCTCGCCCCGGTTTCGGAGGACGGCACCGAGCGGAGCCGGGACGGCTCCCGATGCAACAAACACAGCCGTGACGGCGTCGGGATCGGCTGCTTCGACCAGTTCTGCGACCACCTCCGCCTCCGCCTTCAGCAGATTCTGGACATCGACGACGAGCACACCGTCGGCATCTCCGAAGAGCGAACCGCTTTGGAGGGCGGGAACGATGCCCTGCACCGATTCACGGAGCTGGCCTTCGGTCTCCTCGGCGGAGCCTCGCCCCGGGACGTCGATTCGCTGATGTTCGACGATGCCTGCCCGCGCGAAGACCTCGCTCGATTTCTCGAACATGACCTCGCGCTCTCCCGGTCCGGCGTCTCGAGGTCCACTGATGACCGTGAATCCCACGACGCGAGTCTCCGCGCTCGGCGGCCGCTGCGCAAGTCGGGAGCGTGCACGAGCTTGAGCAATTCCAGTCCGACGATTCGGCGCCTACCCGACAAGCGTCATGGCCCGGTCGGGGCGCAGAAGGAACGGCGGCAAGTAGGCCGGGATGTTCGAGAACGGGAGGACGTCGGGATGCAACCGGATTCCGAGCACGTCGATCATGAAGGCTCGCCTAGCCTCGATGCGATCCCACGCGTCCGGATAGCGGGCGGCAAAACGGTCGCGCAGCGGCGGGTCGGCCAGCGCGATTCCGTCTTCGATGTTCGTGGTGAAGTAGTCGGTCCCGGTTGCCGGGATGACATCGACCTGCAGCGCCATGCCGGAGCGCAGCTCGATCGAAGAGTCCGGCGCCACGGGCGAGTTCACCCACTCGTCGAGATGGAGTTGGTGACCGGGGTTCAGGAAGATGCCGAAGAACGAATCCCCAAGCCTTCGGCTGATGATCTCGTTGAGTGCTCCCCCGGTTTGTCCGACGTGCAGGGCCTCGTACCACTCCGCAATCGCCTCGAAGTACGGCGCGACCAGACGATCCACATAGTCGCTGATGCCGGGTGGCAGCTCGTGCGCGCCTTCGACAATGAAGCCGGCACGGCAGTTGAGCGCACCCCAAATGCCGTACGCAGTCGTGAAGCGGTCGCCGCGTTCGATCCTCCGCCGGCCGGGGCTCAAGAGGCCGAGCGACGCGCGGGGGCCGCTCGAGAGCATGAGATGGCACGACAGCGGCGCACCGTTCCATCCGAGCAGGCGGACCACTTCATTCTCCCGCATGCCCGGCTCGAGGCCAAAGAGCACATTGCGCACGCCGTTCGAGGTATGGCAGGCGGCGTGCTCGAAGGCCGCGAGCTGATCGAGCTCGTTGATCACGCGGAGCCCGTCGGCCGCCCCGGTGAGGATGTCACCCCCGTTCTCCACTACGCCCTCGCGCCCGACGGCGGACCGCACAGCATCGACGACGAATGACGGAACCTCGACCATTGCGCGATCGGCGAACTCCTTCCAACCGACCATGGCGACCCGGGATCCTTCGCCGATCGCCTCCTCGGCAAGAACCGCGCCGAGCGGTCGCGATCGGTCTCTCGGCTGACCCGGAAGGCTGAAGTCCTGGTGAAGCTCCACGCGCATCGGGAGCGGTGCGGCTTCCGCCATCCCGACGCACTCGTTTCCCGTCAACAGCAGCGGCCGCTCTGCGGAACGCACGATCAGGACTGCCTCCTCGAACCGCGGCTCGAATCCGGTGAGGTAGGCGAGGTTGGCGCTGTGCTCTCGATCGGCGTAGACCAGGGCGGTGTCGTAGCCGCGCGTCGCAAGACGAGTGCGGAAGCGGTCGAGGCGTTCGGCGTACACGGTATCGGGAAGATCCACTGCGGCATCCGGCATGCCGAAGTCCGGAAGCTCGATCTGGCGCAGCCTTGCTCTCCGCATCTGACTCTCCTCTCGCGATCAGTCCGCGATCGGTGTCCACTCCGTCGCCTCGGTTGCGCCGCGACCGATGATCACGAAGCGGTTTGCCTCAACCTGGATCCACGGACCGACCTCACCATCGGGCCACTGTACGCGCACCTCCGTCGTGCCGGATGGTCCAATCCCGAAGTGGTTCCAGCCGATCTGGCCACCCGCGTGCCCGCCGCCGACGGTGACTTCTCGGGAAACAACGAGATCACCGGTCTTGACCTCGATCCACGACCCGATCGCATCGACATTTGGTGCCGGCTGTTCGAGCCGAAGCGCGATCCAATTGCCCATCGGGGCGGGGGCGTCGGCGTCGCCCGAACCGACATTCCTCCAGAGGTTCACGTTCTCGACTCGGTTCACTTCGACGAGATCGAGCAGACCGTCCAGGTTGAGATCCACGAGCGCTGCGCCCCGGCTCCGATCAAAATGAACGATCCCCGCTTCGACGGCGCCGTCGACAAACGTCCCGTCCGGTTGACCGAGCAGCAGGTTGTTGGGATCGGCTGCGGCGTACTCCGGCATCGAGTCAACGTTGCCCTTCGACACGAACAGATCGGTGAATCCGTCGTTGTTCACATCGCGAAACTCGGGGTGCCAGCCTGTCGAAGGCATCGAGTCACTGCCGGTGAACGGCCGATGGGCGGTGACGCCGCGCCGGATGGCGATGTCGCCGTAGCTTGGCTGATCGGGGCCGTCGGTGAGCGCCTGGAGCTTGTTGTCGCCCTGGCTCGTGAGGTAGATCTCCGGGAGGCCGTCGCCGGTGATGTCCTGACTTGCGATGCCCATGCCCCAAATCTGGAGCTTGTTCCAGCCATCGTCGCGGGTGTACAGGCGTGGCGCCTCACCCTGCTCGATGCGCCAGAGCTGTTCCTCGCCGTCGCGGTAGTAGTGCTTGTCGTTCGCGATCCGCAGATCTCGCCGCCCCGACCGATCCCAGTCGCTGAACAGAACCGACAACGTGCACCATCCGGGACTGAGCGGCGTCGGGTCGGCGTATCCGTCCGCACTCGGACGAAGGAGGAAGTTGTCCGAGCACGCCCCTGTCTGCCGACCCTCATCGTCCAACTCCACGTAGGTGCCGATTGCCAGCGTCGGCAGCGCCGCTTCACCCTCCCAAGTTGCGCCGAAGCCTGCCGTCCACAGATCGCCGCCGTCGAAACCAAGAGCTTCATTCGCGCGTTCGAACGTGCAGTTACCGAGCCCTCGGAATATCACGTTCTCTCCATGACGCAGCACCGCGAGGTCCTCATGGCCGTCCGAGTCGATGTCGAGCGGGTACGCGCCGGTCACGTCAACCAGATCGATCCCCGAGGGGGCGGCCTCGCTGAACCGCAGCGCTCCCCCGATCGGGGTCTCGTTGACGTAGAGCGCCGCCGGGTTCGAACCGCCGGCAAAGTACAGGTCGGGCTTGCGATCGTCGTTGCAGTCGAACGCAGCCACACCACCCCCGACGAAGAACGTCCAATCACCGTCGTAAGCATGGACAACCCCTGCCGTCGCTGCCTCGTCCACAAAGCGCGGCGCCTGTAGCGCTTCGGTCGGTGTGGTGGGACCGCCGGCGTTCAGCGCCAGAAGGGCGCCTGCCACAGCGCCGACGACCAAGACCACACCCGCAACGACGAGCCGCCGACGCATGCTCACAGCACCGTCTCCTGCAGTTTCGGCCCGATCATCCGGTCACTCCCGCGTAGTACAGCTGGGCGCGTTCCCACGCCGCGCGCCCAACCTGCGCCCCGATGCGTCGGCCCGCGAAGTCGTCGGCCCGGACGTGGATGCCGCCGAAGAGGCGCGACACGCCGGCCTGGTCGGATGCGTCCTGGTAGGTGGCCCACTGCAGCGTGATGCCGTCGTCCGTCCCCGCCTCGAACTCGAGCGCGTCCGGAGCGATCGTCCACGTGCCGAGCCCACCCGGGAAGAACTCCGTTCCGGTGATCCCGGTCAGCACCTCGGCCGATGCTCGGCTGAACGTGCTGTGGCCGGACACATAGCCGGAGAAGGAAGGGGTCACGAACGTCGGGGCCTGGTAGGGGACCCAGTCGACGGCGAGGATCCATTCGACGCCGCCGATCTCCGTCTCCGGATCGGGTGGGTTGCCTGCATACGAGAGGACCGCAATCTCCCCCTCGTGATCTGCGAGCGCGGCATGGCGCTCACCCAGCGCAGCACTCTCTGCGGTTACCACCTCGACGAGCCCCGGAACGAGCGGCAACCCGTCGGGATGGTAGGACGGGTCTTCCGGATCGCTCGACTGGCCGAGGCCGCCCATCCACCGGATCATCGAGATCGGGCGGATGTAGTCGAAGTGGCCCTTGGTCCCCCACGCCGCGATCGCCGCGTCGTGATTCGCGCCGTTGAGCGCGAGGTAGAGCTTCACGTCCCATTCGAGCACCTCGACCGGCTCGCCAACACCGCCGATGCGCAGCTCGTCGCCTAGTTGCTCGGTCACCACGTTGGCCATCGTGTTCCAGTGGCCGGGTGGTGTCTCGGAATCCGGACCATCCGCCCAGAACTCGGCAACGGTCCGCCCGAAGTCGCCCTGGTTCACTACGTTCGGTTGATAAGCCGCCCCGGTCGCCGGGTTCGCCTCGTACCCGCTGCCATCGTTCGTCCCGAGCGGGTTCGCCCCGAGCGTGGCGGGCGAGATATCGATCATGACCTCCTGCCGGGGGTCGAGCACGCTGCTGAACCCGACCACCTCGACCGCGGAGTCCTTGTAGCCCTGATCGGTCGCGGGGTCATGGAGGTAGGGCGGCTCACCGGGATCAATGGGCACGCCGTCGTCCCCCGCCGGCGGGAGCGCGAATCCGACCACGTATCCCCAGTGGGGATCGATCGACTCCTGCACACCGTTCTCGAGTGGGACGCCATTCTGGGAGATCATGTTTTCGATCTGGAGCGGCTGCCAGCGGTTGGGATCGACCAGGTCGGTTCCCGACGCGTTGACGGTGAGTGGAGGGTTGACGGGGTCGTACCCGGGGGAGGCGTAGCCCTCGGCCTCATTCGAGCCGTCCACCTTGCCGGCATCGAGAATCACCTCAGCAATGCGGTTCCCGAGCGCGGCCGGCGTGTCGCCCTCGGTCGTCGTGACGTCGATCGGATAGCAGAGGTCGACCATGAGTTGGTCGAACTCCGGTATCGACTCGGTGGCCCCGACGGAATTGAGGTAGCGTGACTCGAGGACGCGGAATGCCGCGTAGCTGATGGCTTCTTCACGCGCCGCCTCGACGTTGGAGGCGCTCTGCCGTTCGTCGACGAAGACACCCGTTGCGGTCTCGTTGTACGCCGCCCAGGCATCCCACATCGCAGCCGACGTGTGATAGAGGTTCCTCGCGTGGACGGTCGGTGCGGGGAGGTCGCGGCGGATGGCGTCGAGGAGCGCCTCGTTCCAGCGACGCGCCACCGACCACTCCGGGTGCTCGGCGATCGGTGGGCACGCCTCGTCGTCGTCGCCGGATCGGATCGCGAGAAGCCCGACGACCGCGAGTCCGGCGACCAGCAAGACGGCGACCGCCACGATCGACCATCTCGTTCGGCTGCTCGCCATGGGCTGTTCCTTCCCGTGTCTCCAACCCGACTCGGTCGCGGGTGGAGGTGACCGCGGTCCCCGGCGGTCGGTGACGCAGCGCGGGATCGCGCACACGCCCAAGGCTAGCCCCCACGCCCGTTCACGCGACCGAAGAGGCGTGCTCTCGTGGCGGATCGATTGCTCTCGCCGGCGAGCGCTTGCTGTCAGCCGACGGGGTATAGTTCGTGGAGTGCGGCCGCGCACGCGGCCGCAAGCCAGTACACATGGAGGACCAATGAAACGAAGCGTCAAGCTTCTCATCCTGCTCGCCGTGTTTGCGATGATCGTTGCTGCGTGTAGCAGCGATTCCGACGACACGACGACCACGGCCGCCGCAGGCGGCGATGAGACGACCACGACGGCTGCCGCAGGCGGCGACGACGAAATCATCGTCGGTGTCTCGTGGAACAACTACAACGAAGAGCGTTGGGCGAAGTGGGATGAGCCGGACATCAAGGCTGCCCTCGAAGCCGGCGGCGCGACGTATATCTCGTCAGATGCCGGCTCATCCGTCGAGCAGCAGCTCACCGATGTCGAGAACCTGATCTCGCAGGGTGCCGATGCTTTGATCATCCTCGCTCAGGACGGCACGGCGATCAAGCCGGCCGTGCAGAGCGCGCTCGATCAGGGCATTCCGGTCATCGCATATGACCGCCTGATTGAGGATCCGGGTGCCTTCTACATCACCTTCGACAACGTCGAGGTGGGACGGATGCAGGCCCGGGCGATCCTCGAGGCCGTCCCGCAGGGCAACTACGTCATGATCAAGGGCAACGCTGCCGACGCCAACGCAGACTTCCTGCGCGGTGGTCAGCAGGAGGTCCTGCAGGATGCCATCGATGCCGGTGACGTCGTCATCGTCGGCGAGTCCTACACGGACAACTGGGCCCCTGAGGTCGCACAGACCAACATGGAGCAGTTCCTGACGGAGAACAACAACGATGTCCAGGCGGTTGTCGCCTCTAACGACGGTACAGCCGGCGGCGTGGTTGCTGCTCTCGCAGCGCAGGGTCTCGACGGTGTGGTGCCGGTCTCCGGGCAGGACGGCGATGGCGCCGCACTGAACCGGGTGGCACTCGGCACGCAGACCGTGTCGGTCTGGAAGGATGCGCGTGAGCTCGGCAAGGCCGCCGGTGTGGCGGCGGTCCTGCTCGCCCAAGGCACGGCAATGGCGGATATCCCCGGGATGGTCATGTTCACCACCCCCGAAGGAAACGAGATGTTCTCGATTCTCCTGACGCCGATTCCGATCAAGCAGGACAACCTCAACGTGGTTGTCGACGCCGGCTGGATCAGCGTCGACGACCTCTGCAAGGACGTCGAGGCCGGGACGGTGGCGGTCTGCCCGTAGACAACAACGACTGACCGAAAGACCGATTAACGGGAGCCGCGTCCACTCCGGTGGGCGCGGCTCTTGCGTGCGCCCCACGGTTGGCGCACAACGTCTAAGGTACGGTGCGCTTTGACAGACGTGCCTGACACCCACGCCGACGACACGGCCATTTCGTCTGCGGCGCCCTCCGCCGGTCGTGACTCGCGCGGCATCGGATCGCTCTTCAGGACCGCCGAGATCGACACGCGCCTCCTCGGAATGATCGTCGCGCTGATCGTCATCTGGATCGGGTTCAACATCATGTCCGGCGGCACGTTCCTGACGGCGCGCAATCTCTGGAACCTGACCGTGCAGACGTCCGTGGTGGCGATCATGGCGACCGGCATGGTGTTGATCATCGTCAGCCGCAATATCGATCTCTCGGTCGGCTCCATGCTCGCAGCCGTCGGCATGGCGATGGCACTGCTCCAGGCCGAGATCCTCCCCGACATCTTCGGGATCGGCTCTCCGGCCATATGGATCATCACCCTCGCCGCTGGGATCGCAATGGGCGCAGCGATAGGGGGACTCCAAGGCGCGATCGTCGCCTACGTTGGCGTACCTTCTTTCATCGTCACTCTCGGCGGCCTGCTCGTTTGGCGCGGCCTTGCGTGGTGGATGGCGAGCGGGCGCACCATCGCCCCGATGGACCGCACGTTCCAAGTGTTCGGAGGTGGAGCCCGCGGCACCATCGGGGGCACGTGGACGTGGATCCTCGGCATCGCCGCGTGTGTCGGCATCGTCGCGCTCTTGGTTTCGCGGCGGCGCCAGCGCATCAAGTTCGGGTTCACGCCGCGCCCGATGTGGGCAGAGATCGGCCTCGGCGTCGTCGCCTGCGGCGTCGTGCTGGGAGCCGTGGCGGTCATCAACAGCTATCCCATGCCGGAGCTTCTCGCAAGGAAGTACGCAGAGGAAAACGGCATCGCCTGGCCCGAGGGCGGCCTCATGATCCCACAGGGTCTCGCAACGCCGGTGCTGGTCGCCGTCATCGTGGCGATCGCCATGCAGTTCATCGCAACGCGGACACGCTATGGCCGGTACGTCTACGCCATCGGCGGCAATCCCGAAGCCGCCGAATTGGCCGGCGTGAAGACGCGGTGGACGATCGTCAAGACGTTCATGTTGTTGGGGGTACTCGTCGCGATCGCAGCCGCCGTCCAGATTGCACGACTCAACGCTGCGACCAGCGGAATGGGGCAGTTGCTCGAACTCTACGTGATCGCTGCGGCGGTCATCGGCGGCACGTCGCTTTCGGGCGGTGTCGGCACGATTCCGGGTGCCATCCTCGGCGCGCTCGTCATGCAGTCGCTGGTCTCCGGGATGGTCCTCATGGGCGTGGACGCGCCGCTTCAGGACATCGTCGTCGGCATCGTTCTTGTCGTCGCAGTGGCCCTCGACAGCTTCTACCAGCGGAAGGCGGTGTAGCGCCACCATGACCACGACCCAAGAAACGAAGCAGGAAACGCCACTCGTCGAGCTGAAGGACATCCGCGTCGCCTTCGGCGGTGTCCACGCAGTCGACGGCGTCTCGGTCGACCTGTATCCGGGGGAAGTCGTCGCGCTCGTCGGCGGCAACGGTGCCGGCAAGACGACGCTCATCAAGACGCTCTCGGGAGCCCACAAGGCCGATTCGGGTCAGATCCGCATCGACGGCGAGGACGTGACGATCGACAACCCACGCGACGCCAAGGCGCTGGGCATCGAGACGATCTACCAGACGCTCGCTCTGGCCGAGAATATCGACGCGCCCGGAAACATGTTCCTCGGGCGCGAGTTGCGCACTCGATGGGGGACCCTCGACGACTCGGCCATGGAGTCAGAGACCCGCAAGGTGATGGCGCGTTTGAATCCCAAATTCACGAACCTCAAGGTGCCAGTCAAGTCGCTCTCCGGAGGCCAGCGCCAGTCGGTTGCTATCGCGAAGTCCGTCTACTACAACGCCCGCATCATCATCATGGACGAGCCGACGGCAGCTCTCGGCCCCGCCGAGACCGCCCAAGTCGGCGAGTTGATCAAGCAGTTGAAGGCCGAGGGCATTGGCATCTTCTTGATCAGCCACGACATCCACGACGTGTTCGATCTCGCCGACCGCATCAGCGTTGTGCTCCAGGGAAGGCTCGTCGGCACCGTCAACAAGGACGATGTGACGATGGACGACGTGCTCGGCATGATCATCATCGGGAAGCTCCCCGACGAGGTGACGCAGACCGAACGCGAGCAACTCCACGGCTGATCCCCGGACCGTCCGGTCGAACTTCCGCCGCCGGGCGCGTCGGCGTGCGGTGCGAAGCCCTAGTCGTCTTCCTGGATGCTGCGCATCGACCAGATGAGCGTCCGCATCGACGTCGGCTGCTTGAGGACGGTGACAACCGCCTCTGCGACGTTCTCTGCGCTCATCATGTCGGCGAGACCCGGCATGTCGGGGGTGCGCCCCGCGCCCATGGCGAACTCGGTCGCCGTTCCCCCGGGACAGATCGTGCTCACCCGCACCCCGGACTCTCGAAGCTCGCGGTCGAGCCCGCCCGCAAGGCCGACCTGGGCGAACTTCGTCGCTGCGTAGACCGCCTCGTCTCCGTTTCCACGAATGCCGGCAACGGAGGCAACGATCACGATGTCGCCGGCGCCCTGCTCGACGAAGCCGGGAACGGCCGCCCGGATCGGCCAGACGGTGCCCGCCACGTTCGTGTCCATCATGGTCTTCAGCTTCTCGTCGGTGAGATCCATGATCCCGCCGTAGGCGCCGATGCCGGCGTTGGCGACGAGGGCATCGAGACGGCCAAAGCGGGAGTAGGCCTCGTCGACGAGTCGCCTGGCATCCGCAGGTTCGCGCACGTCCATCTCCACAACGGCGACGTTCGGGCCGAGTTCGGCGGCCAGTTCCTCGAGGCGGTCGACCCGCCGGGCACCAAGCACTGCGGAGGCGCCCTCGGCGATGACGGCCCGCGCCGTTGCCGCCCCGATTCCTGCGCTCGCGCCGGTGATGGCGACGGTCAAGCCATTGATGTCTCGCACGGTGCTGCTCCTTCGTCGATGGGCGGGCTCGCCGGCCCGCTCCGCCGAGCCTACCGGCGTCGACGGCAGCCTGATTCAGGTTTGGGACGGCGTCGAGAGGATCTCATCGATGACCGTCATGTTTGCAATCGCATCCGCCGGGGGCACGGCGACCGGCGTGTCATCGAGGACCGCTCGAGCGAACAGGCTTGCCTGGATCGTGTACTGATTCGCCGGGGCAAAGGTGAGCGCCTCGGTGGCGGGTGCCACCGGCGGTTCGCCGCCCGAGATGACGAAGATGGTGGTCTCGCGATCCGGCGGTATGTTGAACGGGATCTCAATATCGATCCGGCCCGTCGTTCCCACGATGTGCACTCGCTGATAGTCCTCGGCTCTCGTCGAGCAGGTGAATGTCGATTGGCCGCCACCCGGGAACTCGAGGATGGCTGAGGTCACGGTGTCGATGCTCATGTCCGGATCGCGGCGGACGACCGCCTCTACACGCACCGGCTCCGCGTCGAAGAGCATGCGGGACAGATTGATGTTGTAGCAACCGATGTCCATGAGTGCGCCGCCACCGTTCTCCACGCGGTTGCGAATGTTCGTTGGGTCGTCGTTGAAGTAGCTGAACCAGCTTTGCACACTCTGAAGCTCCCCGATGACCCCCCGCTCGACCAGTCGCATGGCCTCGACCCACGTCGGGTGGTGCCGGTACATGAAGGCTTCGGCCAGCTTGACGCCGGCTGCGGCGCACGCCTCGACCATCTCGGCGGCCTGGACGGCGTTCATAGCGAGGGGCTTCTCGCACAGAACGTGCTTGCCTGAGGCAGCGGCCCGCATCGCCCATTCGGCGTGGAGGTCGTTCGGGAGCGGGATGTAGACCGCATCGATCTCGTCGTCCTCCAGCAGAGCTTCATACGATCCATACGCGTTTGGGATCCCGAGGCGGGCCGCGGCGGTGTCCGAGCGATCCTGGTCTCTGGACGCGATGGCGACGACGTCGCAGTTGTCCGCCTGCTGGATCGCCGGCGTGACTTTCTCCATCCCGATGCTCGCTGTGCTCAGCACACCCCATCGAACTTTGGTCATGTCTCGCTCCTTTTCCGGGTACCACCATACGCAGCCACGGCCGCCCAGATTCCACCAAACCCCACACCCTCGCCCTCCACCATCCCGTTCAGGGTGGACCGAGATCTACCGAGACGTCTCCCTCCTCCATAGTCGTAGCAACGTCGGTCCCGGTGTCGGCCAGTGTTGCCACGATCTCCGGCGCCGGGTGGCCGTACGTGTTCGGCCCGACGCTGATGACCGCGATCGACCGCACCGTCGCTGCGAGCCACCGGCGGTCGGTCGAGCCTGATCCATGATGGGGGACCAGCAGGACATCGGGCTCCAGTGCCGGAAGCTCCCCCTGTGCGACCTCGCCGATGTCCCCCGCAAGCAAGAGCGAGCGACCGGACTCGACCCACAACACGATCGATCCGTCATTTCTCGCCGCGTAGCGGCGCCGCGGCCCCAGCGCCTCGATCGAGATCAAACCGAGGTCGTAGCCAAAGCCCGGACCCACATGATCGATCGGCACACCGGCGGTCGTTGCTTCACCTTCGACCCGCACCAGTTCCGGGCCACCGTCGGGATGGTCGGGGACCCAAAGACGACCCACTGCGTGATCGTGGAAGATGCCGTCGAATCCGCCGACGTGGTCGACGTCACCGTGGCTCGCCACGAGCAGGTCGATTCGTCCGATGTGGTGCCGTCGCAACCCTTCTGCCAACACGATCGGGTCGGCGCCGCCATCGATGAGTGCGACCGCGCCGCCCGGATCGATGAGGAGCGTGGCATCGCCCTGTCCGACGTCGAGGAAGACGGCGATCGGCACCTCCGGTGGGCGCACCGGCACAATCACCGTGAACGCGAGCACCGCCGCAGCACCGAATACGGCGAGGGGACGGCTTCGCTTTGCACGTATCAGCACACCGAGACCGATCACGAATGCCACCGCACTCGGCCCGA
>JAHEEL010000042.1:2897-13787 GCA_024640745.1 Actinomycetes bacterium | reverse complement strand
AGAACACGGCGAGTGGGAGCCCAATGCTTTTGGCGGCAACGAGAACCTCGAGGCGATCTCGCTCCTGCAGCAGGTCAACACGGTCGCGTATGGCGAACACCCGGGGATCGCGATGATCGCCGAGGAGTCGACTGCGTTTGCCGGTGTATCCCGTCCGGTCGATGCCGGCGGACTCGGTTTCGGCTACAAGTGGGATATGGGGTGGATGCACGACACCCTGGAGTACTTCCAGCACGAGCCGATCCATCGGGCGTACCACCAGAACGACCTCACGTTCCGGATGCTCTACGCGTACGACGAGAACTTCATCCTCACGCTGTCCCACGACGAGGTCGTTCACGGCAAGGGATCGCTCATCAACAAGATGCCGGGCGACGAGTGGCAGCAGTTTGCCAATCTCCGCGCGCTCTACGGATACCAGTACGCCCTGCCCGCCAAGAAGTGCCTCTTCATGGGGGGTGAATTCGGGCAGCGATCGGAGTGGGCCGTCGACCGTGAGCTGGAGTGGTTCGTCATTCGCAACGACAACCACGCCGGTATTCAGCGGTGGGTGAGGGACCTGAACGCCTGCTACCGGGCTGAGGGATCACTGTTCGTGGACGACTTCGACCCGGATGGCTTCGAGTGGATCGACGCCGGCGACGCCGCAGCAAGCGTCTTCAGCCTGTTGAGAAAGGGTGGGACGAGACCAATCGCCGTCGTGCTGAACCTGACCCCGGTCACCCGCCCCGGCTACCGCATCGGCGTCCCGAGCGGAGGTTCATGGGAGGTGCTGCTGAACAGCGACGATCGTCGCTACTGGGGCTCCGGCGCCGGGTCGGGGGGAACACTCGAAGCATCCGAGGCCCCGATGCACGGGCGGCCGCATTCGGTGGCGCTCGATCTCCCGCCGCTCGGGGTGCTCTTCGTGGCGCCGACGCCGGGTTAGGCGCGGCGTGCGGCGTCGCTTGGCTCGACGGCTTCGACGTTTCCAGAGCCACAATCGAGGCACCGGTAGACAACGTCGCGGTGTGCTCCACCGGTTGCCGGAGCGGTCTCGAGAGCCGCGCCGCAGATCCGGCATGCGTCGAGGGACACATGTTGGTTCGTGCCGCATCCGGGACAGTCGACCCACTCGTCATCCGGGAACTCGGTACGGCCCCAGGTTGCCTTGCTGAGGACCAACTCATCGGTAGCCAACGATCGCTTGAACGGCGGTTCCGGTGGTTCGAGCGGAGCGAGCCGGACGGCGCGGCCGTTCAGGGGAATCGCCGAGCCCTCGGCGTCGAGTTCGAAAAGGGCGATGCCCTGGGCCTCGGCAATGCTGATGGCGCCGGGAGTGAATCCGGCGGTTGAGAAGATCAGTCGCGACCGATCGTCGGGTTCCGTGGCCAGCACCGCCAGGACGGTGCGCTGATTCAGCGGACGGTCGGGGATGCGAACGAAAGCAACGACGCCCTCGGAGCGGAGCTCCACGCTTTGTGATCCGCGTTCGGCGATCTCCGTCGGGGGCTCCCCGATGTGGAACATCCACAGATACGCCGCTTGGTAGGCCTGATCGAGTGTGAGCGTTGAGACCGTCTCGTGGCGCATCGCTCAGCCTTTCCGGAGTACGTACTGAAGATCTATCGGCAGAACGGTGCCGTTTCTAGAGGATGGAACGCGGCGTTGAGTGCTCCCAGTCGGCGAGGAGCGTCCGCAGGGCGGCGACGAACGCCAGCGGCTGGTCCAAGATGAGATGGTGGTGTGCCTCCGGGATCGAAACGAACGGGGCGTTGCGTCCGATGAGGTCGTACATGTACGACGCGGTGTCCTCGGGGACGATGGTGCTGTACTCGCCCCGGAACAAGGCAATGCGGCACCGCACCGAGGTGAGTTGATCGCGCAGTGGTATCAGCGCCTGGTCGAAGAGGTGCGGATCGAACTTCCACGTCCATCCGGCATCGATCTCGCGGAGCGAGAGCTTGCCGATGTGGTCCACGATGAAGTCGTTTTCGCATGGCTGGTTGGGAACGAGCCGGAAGTGATGCAGCGCAGTTGTCTGATCGGGATAGATGCCCGGCGCGCGGAACGCCCGGCCCCTGGCGCCTTCACGGGACTCCGGATCCGGCCGGCGAACAGGCGTATCGACGACTACGGCCCCCGCCAGCCGATCACCGTGGGCCGAGGCGAGCTCGAGCGCGATGCCGCCACCGAGCGAGTGGCCGACGACGACCGGCGGCCCCGGGAATCGCGCCGATCGTGCCACGGCGAGCACTTCCTCTGCCCACAGGTCGTGCCGATAGTCAGCCCGTTTGCCGCTGTCGCCGTGACCCGAGAGATCGAGCGCGACCGCATGCCATTCCGGCGTGAACATAGGTGCCAGGAACGACCACCAATGCGCGTGTGCCGCTCCGCCGTGGACGAAGACGAGGCCGGGGCGGCCGGCCTCGCCCCAGTCGAGATAGTGGATATCGGTTCCTTCGACCGGAATCCGATGCTCTCGATACGGCGCGTCGACCGCGCGAGTGAACCACGCCGGTACGGCGTCAGCCATCGGTGACTTCGTGCGGCAAGGTGAACCAGCGAAGGTCTTCGAAGTCGTCGGTGAATGTCACGCGAGCATTGTCGACAGAGAGCGGCAGCGCCCGCGCGAGGATGGTGCGCGCGGCGTCGAGGTAGTCACTGAGTGCCTGGTCGGCATCGCGGTGTGGGCGATGCTCGAACGCCATGGCGCCGGACGAGTAGTCGATTTCAGTCAGGCTCAGCGGTGCCTCGCCGCGACCGTTGCGATGCTCCCACAGCCCGCTGACCGGATCAAACCGGTACGACGGCAGGAGTCGCCAGCCCTCGTTTGCTACGAGGTGGACGGCCTCGACGATGAAGTCGAAGACTGATTCTGAGATGAAGTAGTTGAAGTTGACGCGCACCCACCCCGGCTTGATACCCTCGCAGCCGCGGGTGATCTCTCGCTCGAACTCGATGGACGTGTCGAGGTCGATGCCGAGCAGTCGATGCCCGTACGGTCCGGCGCACGAGCAACCGCCGCGGGATTGGATGCCGAACAGGTCGTTGAGCAGCGCAACGACGTAGTTGTGGTGGAGATAGCGCTCGTTGTGGCGGACCACGAACGAGACAATCGAGAGCCGCTCGGCGTCGGGGTTCCCGAGCAGCTTGATGTTCGGATTCCGGCTCCACGACGCAATCGCACGCGCAATGAACGATTCCTCGAGATCGCGAATCCGTTCGGTGCCGACGGCTTGCTTCAACTGGAACACGAGTCCTGCGCGTATCGCTTCGACAATCGCGGGTGTACCGCCCTCTTCGCGCGTCTCGATGTCGTCCACGTAGCGATGATCGTTCGGGTTGACGAACGCAACGGTTCCGCCACCGGGAACCGCGGGCACACGGTTGGCGAAGAGATCCTTGCGAGCGACGAGCACGCCCGGCGTCCCGGGCCCACCGATCATCTTGTGGGGCGAGAAGAAGACCGCGTCCTTGTACGCCGTCGGATCGTCGTCCGGGCTCATGTCGATCGAGACGTATGGGGCGGCGGCCGCGAAGTCCCAGAACGACAACGCACCGTGCTCGTGGAGGAGGCGGGCGATGGCGCGCGTGTCGGACATGATGCCGGTGACGTTCGATGCTGCGGAGAAGCTGCCGATCCTCAGTGGTCGGTTGCGGTGGGCGAACAGCTCGCGCTCGAGCTGTTCGAGGTCGATGTGGCCGTCGGCGTCTTCGTCGATCCGTACCACATCGGCGATGGACTCTCGCCATGGCAGTTCGTTCGAGTGGTGCTCGAACGGTCCGATGAAGACCACCGGCCGGTCATTGGCCGGGATCTGATCGCTCAGGTGATACGCATCGTCCAACCGGCACGGGATGCGCAAACCGAGCACCGAGACGAGCCGGTCGATGGCAGCAGTCGCGCCCGACCCGGCAAAGATGACAGCGTGATCGTCGCTCGCATTGACGCACGAGCGAATCATGTTCCTGGCCTCCTCTCGGAAGCGAGTCGTTTGGAGACCCGTCCCCGATGACTCCGTGTGCGTGTTGGCGTAGAGCGGGAGCACGACCTCTCGCACGTAGTCCTCGATGAACGACAGGGAGCGGCCCGACGCGGTGTAGTCCGCGTAGGTCATCCTCCGTAGGCCGAACGGACCCGGAACGGCGTAGTCGGAGCCGATCACCGAAGAACGAATGGTCTCGACGATGTCCATGGGGCAGAGGGTAGGCAATCACAGCGACACAGGCACTCGGCCCTATGCCGCTGGGCCGGAGACTCGAGACGCTAGATGTACTTGGACAGGACGTTGGTGACGCGATTTGTGCCGCAGGGGCCGGTACCGCCCTCGTCGATGTGCGTACGGCGGATGAGTACGCCGTGAGCCACGTGGACGGCGCGACCAATGTCGACATCCGCAGCCTTGCGGCGAACGCCGACATGATCCCGACCGACTCGAACGTGATCTCCTACTGCGGCTCCGGGCATCGCGCCGGCATGTCGGTGCCCGCCATGCACGTTGTCGGTGTCGCGACCAGCAAGGCCTACGGCGGCAGCTACGACTCGCTCGTCGAAGCCGGAGCCACGGTCGCCGCGTCGTAGGGACTGCGTCCAGACGCGAGACACAGAACCGGAGCCCGCCCTCGAGCTTCCCACTTCGGGAGATTGGGGGCGGGCTTCCGCGTGTGGATCTGGGCGGTCTCGTGTATGCCGCCTCGAGTCTTGCTTCTCTGTTCTGTGGTCACGCGGCCGGTCGGCACACTTTGCAGGCGCGATAGCCGCCTGCCATTGCCTCCTCCTCGGAACGGAATTCCGCACGGTGCGCGTCGGTGATGCGCTTGGCGTTGCGGCACGTTGGGAAACAGAAGATGCCGGTCGTGTCGCTGCCGACGAGCCGGACGCCCCGGCGAGCCGTCGCCTCGATCGCCGCGGAATCCAATCCCTCGTGCTCGAGGAGGTCTCGTTTCATGGATGATCCGTAGGCGTAGCTGCCGATTCGCCCGTCCGTTCGCACGACGCGATGGCAGGGGATGAGCACCGGCACGGGGTTCCTCCCGAGTGCCGTGCCGACCGCCCGCACGGCTCCGGGGTTCCCGATTTCCCGCGCGATCCAGCCGTAGGGGCGGATCTCCCCGGGCGGGATCTCGGCACACTTTCGGAGAACCTCGCGTTGGAAGTCACTGAGAGACGACAGGTCGATCGGAAGGCGGCCGAGCCGTCCGGTGGCGACGGCGCGGTCGAGGTGTCGGGCGAGGCGCGGCGGAGGTGCAAGGACATATGTTGCCTTTCTCGCGTGACGCGCTTCGAAGGCGGAGCGCGGGCCCACTGCGGCGGCGGGGACGAAGGCAGTGATGCCCCGATCGCTCCATGCAACATACGCGGAACCGATCGGGCCCTCGATCAGGGTGTACTCGTCGGCGAGGCCGGTCCGAATCAGGATGCGCTCGATCACCCCGTCCGGTGCCGGGCGTGAGAGTGCGGCGAGCTTGCCGGTCATGATGTCTTCCTGGATCATCGGTTCTCCTCTTCGATCAAAGTGCGGAGCCGAGCGAGGCCGCGGCGAACGTCGGAGCGCGTCGTGCTCTCCGTTCGACCGGTCGATGCAGCGATCTCGGAATACGGCAGTCCAACCACGTGGTGGAGGACGACGGCGGTGCGCTGCGGGCCGGAAAGGGTGCTCAGGCGCACTCGCCATTCGTTGACTTCTGCATCGGCGATGGCCTGCGCCTCCGGCCCGGGTCCGGCCTCGGCGCGGTCCTCGGCAAGCGCCGCTTCCGGCCGCCGTGAGGCCGATCGGGCACGATTGCGGCAGAGGTTCAACGCGATCGTCCAGATCCACGGCCGCAGATTCAGATCAGAGATTCGCTCCGGGTCGTAGGAGCCCAGGGCCCGATAGGCGCGGATGAATGTCTCCTGGGTCACGTCTTGCGCGTCGTGGCCGTTGCGCGTGAACTGGAGGGCGCCCGAGTAGACGCCGTCCTGCAGCGCGTGCACGAGATCGGGGAACGCACGGTCCCGATCGGCGGCCAAACGGCTTGGAAGGCTGTTGAGTGTCGCGATCATCTCGAGTACAAGAACCCCGCGAAGGCTCGGGGCGTTGCACTCATGCTTCGGCGAGGAACTCGGCGAGGAGCACCAGCACGCGTCGATCGATCTCATCGCGGATTGGCCGCACCGCCTCGGGGGGAAGCCCGGCAGGGTCTTCCACATCCCAGTCGAGGTAGCGCTTGCCCGGGAAGATCGGGCACGAATCGCCGCAGCCCATAGTGACAACCACGTCGGCCTCGCGGACTGCGTTCTCGGTCAGCCGATGCGGCGACTCGCCGGCGATATCGATGCCGAGTTCGGCCATCACCGCCACCGCCGACGGGTTCACGACCTCACCCGGTGCCGAGCCTGCGCTGCGCACGTCCACCCGCCCCGCTGCGTGATGAGCGAGCAGCCCGGCCGCCATCTGCGACCGCCCCGCATTGTGCACGCAAACGAAAAGGACGGACGGGACGAATGATTCAGACGTCGACATTGGGGGGATCGTAGGCCGATACCGAGACATGAGACACCGGCCACGAAACGGACTCACCGCTTCGGCTTCGGCGAGCGTCTCTCGTCTGGCGTCTCCTTCCCGGCGACTACCTTCCCTTCCATGGATCGGTCGACACGGAACGGGATCGCGTTCGCACTGCTTGCTGCGGTGTTCTGGGGATTCTCCGGTGCGATTGCAGCCGATGCCTTCGCCTCCGTGTCCCCGGCCCGTGTTGCCGAGATGCGCGCCCTCGTCACCTCTCTCTTCTTCATCCCGTTCGCGCTCTACCGTGGCGCGCTCGCTCCGAAGGGTGGCGTCGGATGGTTTGCGTTGCTCGGCCTCAACCTGGCCGTCGTGAACGTGACGTTCTACTGGGCGATCGACCGCCTCGGTGTCGGCCCCGGTGCGACGATCCAGTTCCTCGCTCCGATCTTCGTGCTCGGATGGATGGTGCTGGTGCAACGCAGAAGCGTCGTGCCGACGGTGTGGGTTGCAGCGGTTGCTGCCGTGAGCGGTGTCTTCCTCATCACCGAGGCGTGGAACCTCGAGGGCGGCGACTGGGTCGGCGTGGCGTGGGGTTTGATCTCCGCCGTGGCGTTTGCCTCCTATCTCATCTACGGCGAGTTCCTCGGCAGGCACTACTCGTCGATCACGATTGTTACCTGGGGATTCATCTGGGCCTCCGCCCTCTGGCTTGTCGTGCAGCCTCTGTGGACGTTCCCGACGGATCTCGGGACCAAGGTGTGGGCCGAGCTGATCTGGGTCGGGATTGTGGGCACGGCCTTGCCGTTCCTTTTTGGATTCTCGGCGCTGCGGCGGGCAGCGTCCGGGATCGTCGGTGTGATTTCGACGACCGAACCGGTATTCGCCGCAACGGCTGCGTGGATTCTCCTGGGCCAGTACCTCAGCGTGCTTCAGATCGTTGGCGGTGCAATGGTGGTGGGCGCAGCTGCGGCGATCCAGCGCTGGGGGACCGCAGATGTGGAGGGGCCACTCGAGCCGGCGCGGTAGGCCGGCTGCGCCTGTTAGCGTCACGGTCATGCGAGTCCTCAAACGCGTTGCTCTCGGGGTTGTGCTGCTCAACGTCCTGCTCGTCGTCGCTGCGCAAGTCGCCAAGCGCATGCTGCCCGCATACGGGGACGACGACTCCGACGTGTTTGCGGCCGTTGCCGCAATGGACGGAGCGGAGATTGCGAACCGGTCCAACGCGTTCCGCGCCGGATCCGGGACGGCGGTCATGGGGGGTATGACGATCGACCTCACCGAGGCAGACTTCGCCACTTCTGCGACTCTCGAACTCACCGCCGTGGCAGGCGGGATCGATGTGACGGTGCCGGCGAACTGGCGTGTTGAGATGACGTCGTCGGTGTTCGCAGGCGGAACCGACAACTACACGGATCCCGATGCTGCGGCCGACGATGCCCCGCTGCTCGTGGTCGATGCCCGGGCCTACTTCGGCGGGATCGCGATCCGCAGCGTCGCCTAGGGCTCAAGAAGCCAACCACTCGGTCGGGCCGTCTCCGATCGTTGTCCGTGCACGGCGCGATGGCGCAACGAGAGTCGCGCCCGCTCCCTATCGCTTGATGACCCGGTAGCCTCAGAGTATGGCTGTTGACCTTGCCGGTACCGTCACCTACCTCAAAGACCACGCCGTTGAGCACGGCTTCCACGTCCACGATGAACGCCACTTCGTCGAGACCTACACGCTGCGCCAGGCATGGGAGGTCGACCTTCATCCGGCCGAGGCGTGTGAGGGACCGCTTGATCTTCACATGGCCATCGACCTCGATCCGCGCGTCGTGCTCGACCTCGAGGATCTGCTCATGGAGTCGCCGGATACGCCGGAGGACGAGGAAGGCCGCTTCGCCGTCCCCTTCCTCTTCAATTGGGGTCTGCCGCAGATGGTCAGCCCGCCCGATCTGATCGTGCTCTCGGCAGAGCTCGCCGGGATCGGCGGCCTAGGCCTCCCCATCGAGGTCTCGGCCGTCGACAGTTTCGGCGCCCTCTCGGACGGTGAGGAGCGGCGCCTTTCGGTGGTGGCGGCGGTCGATCTGTCGCTCGTGGATCTCATGTTCCGCCAGGACAGCCTCTGTGAGACCCTCGATCGTGTCCACGACGTGAGCATGTACGTCGTCGAGCACGCCCCCGAATGGATCGGCTAGGGAGCGGCGTCGTCCGAGCCGGCCGACGCGTCTGACGTACCCTCGATTGCACCGGCATGCGAGTTCGCCGCATCGGTCGGCTCGTCCAAACCGGTAGCGCGCTTGTTGACCCATTTCGTCAGCGGTGCCGACATCTCGGCCGGTCGATCGCCCCAGTCGTAGACCACAACCGTGCCGGCGGCCGCATCGTGGAGCGTCCGGCGGGTCGGGCTGATGAAGATGCCGATGAAGCCCAGCCCGAACGTGACGAGCGAGACCGGGAACACGAGGGTGCGGATCAGCGCCTGACGGCCGGCGATGGTCTCACCCTGCCGGTTCACCACGCGGATCCCGACGATGCCCATCCCGAGTGTCCGCCCGGCGAGAGCAAGACCGGTGAACATGTAGGTGAATGCCCAGAGCAGGAAGAGCGCAATGCCGATGGCCGATTGCTGCCACGACTGCGCCACCTCGACTCGGAACACAACGTCAAAGACGAACGTGAGCCCGAACGCGATGACGACGAAGGCGAGCCACATGAACAGCGAGTCGAGGATGAACGCCGAGAGGCGCGTGGCCGATCCGGCGTAGTGGCCCGTGACCTGACCCTTGCCGTCCTTGGCGACGGCAACGTTGCCGGCGAGTGCGGCCGGAGCAACGGGCCTGGTTTGCGCATCTCGCCCGATCACCGTGTACGTCGCTCGTCCGATGATCTGGTCGAGCGAGACCGCCTGGCGTCGGAACACGTCGAGTGCGGAGCCGAACAGCGATGTCGTGCTCTCCTGGACGATCTCGGGGATGCCGGCTCGATCGGTGAGATCCCTTACGTCGACGCGGTTCATCAGCGCATCGATATCGACGCGGTTCATGAGCGCATTCACGTCGACCCGGTCCAGGAGCGCATCGACGCCGACGCGATCCATCAGATCGTTCACCTCCACGCGATCGAGCAGGGCGTTGACGTCGACCCGGTCCATGAGGGCGTTGACGTCAACGCGATCGAGTAACTCATTGACGTCAACGCGCTCCATCAAGGCGTTGACATCGATCTGCTCGACGATCTTCTCCGGATCGACGATGTCGACCACCGCGCCCGTGGCGCGTGCGGCCACCCGCGAGAGCAGGCCGTCGCGCTTGGATCCATCATCGTCTCCGTTGCGCGCCGTCGCAGCGGCGATCAGGAGTGCGACGAGCGGGAGGCGGGCATCGGCCATGCGAGGACGATATCACGTGGCCCTCTCGGGTAGCGTGTGTAGAAGCAAACGGACGGTGATCTCGTGCTGGAAGGCGTGCTCCATCTCGCAGACGGGCGTCGTATCGCCTACGCCGAGTGGGGATCTCAGAGCGACCCCGTTGCGATCTACTGCCACGGGTATCCCGGGAGCCGCCGGGAGATCCGGCTGTCCGCGCCGGTGATCGAGCGGCGAGGCGTCGCCGCGCGGGTGATCGCGTTGAACCGGCCGGGCTACGGTCCGTCCAGCTTCAGGCCGGGATTCGGATTCCTGGACTGGCCGTCCGACGTCGAAGAGGCAGCGGACCGTCTTGGCATTGGCCGCTTTGGCGTGATCGGCGCCTCGGGCGGCTGCCCGTTTGCCTTCGCCTGCGGGCGCTCCCTCGGCGATCGCGTTTCACGGATCTCGATCGTTGTGGGCGCAGCGCCCCCGGAGGCAGCCGGCATGCGTGACGGGCTCGGGATTGCGGGCATACCCGAGCGGGCAATCAGCCGGACGCTCCAGTACGGCGTCGTGTCGGTTGCGTCGCGATTGGGGCTTGCGAGCCCGATCACCGATCGCATGCAGCAGGGCATGGCTGAAGTGGATCGCGAGATGCTGCGTCGGCCGGAGGTGCGCTCGTGGTTCGCGGCCGTCGTCCGCGAAGCGTTCAGCAACGGAGGTCGCGCCGCCGTGGCGGAGGGTCCGCTCTATCTCAAACCATGGAGCTTCGACGTCGGTGACGTCGCGACCGAGACAACGCTCTGGTACGGCGCACGAGATCGGAACGTCCCGGCCTCGGCGGGACGCTGGCTCGCGGACCGGCTCCCAAACGCCACATACACGGAATGGCCGGATCAGGGCCACTTCACCTGGGCGGCAAGCGATGCGGCCGCCGATGTCGTTGCGGCCGCCGTAGCCGACACGCATGAGTCGGATGGCGGCCGGCAGTAGCGGTGTTCGCGCCGCTGCCGCCGAAACTGAGGAGTTCGAACTTCAGGCAAGCGCGAAGCAAGTCCGTCGATCCCTCGATCGGGGATGGACGCCGGAGGA
>JAHEEL010000042.1:0-2887 GCA_024640745.1 Actinomycetes bacterium | reverse complement strand
AAAGAAGAGGCCGACGACGATGCCGAGGACGGCACCAATCACGGCGACCATGATCGACTCCCAGCGGATCATACGCCGTGCCTGGGGCCTGGTCATGCCGACCGCCCGGAGCAGTCCGATCTCCCTCGTCCGCTCGAAGATCGACAGGCTCAACGTATTGGCGATTCCGAAGAGGGCGATGATCACGGCGAGGATCAGCAGACCATTGAACGTCACCAGCAGCGTGTCGACCTGTGCTTCTTGGGATTGCCGGTATTCGACTTGATCGCGCACCGTCACATTCCCGTAGTCGGCGGCCGCGGCGTCGACGACGGCCCGTACGGCATCCGGTTCGACGCCGTCCGCGCTGGCGATGGCAACCGCGAAGTCGGTGTCGGTGCCGAATCCCGAGAAGTTGGCTTCATAGAACTCGAGGCCGACCAGGAAGTTGGATTGCACGATGTTCTGCTCACCGTAGATGCCGACGATCTCCACCTCCTGGAGGCCGGTCGCTGCGAAGCCCATGGCGATCGTGTCGCCGACCACCCAACCCTCGTCGGACGCCACGTCCTCGTGGACGAGCACGCCGCCGTCGACGAGGGCCTCGACGCTGCCCTGCTGGACATCGAGGAAGATCGTCTGGTCCACGGTCTGCGCTTCGATCCCCGTGAGAAACTCGTCGGCTCCGTCGCGGTCCCAGAACCCGAGACGAATGGATGTCGTCGTCTCGATCTCGGGCTGCGCCTTCAGCTCTTCCGCTAACGACGGGCTGAATCCGCCGGCAAAGCCGTCGACGCTGATGACGTAGTCGGCCCTCAGGCCCTCCTCGATCGAACCGCTGACCGACGCCTTGATCGAATCTCCGAGGATGAAGAAGAACGCAACGAGCGCGAGCCCAATCATCAACGCCGAAGCCGTCGTTGCCGTGCGCCGCGGCTTGCGGACGGCATTGCTGATGGCGAGGGTGCCCGTCAGGTTGTCGATCTTGGGCAGCGGCCATCCGATGAAGCGAGCAAGCGACGGAACGACCAGGGAGCTGAGCAGGCTCACGGCCAGGAAGACGATGAGCGCACCGATGCCGACCGCCGTCAGTTCGTTGAGCGGGCCGAGGTCGATCACGTCACCGAACAACCCGGCAATGATCAGCCCGATGCCGATGACGAGCAGGATCGATCCGAACAGCGTGCGTCGGCGGTCGGACATTCGGAGCCGCACGTCGACATCCTGGAGCGCGGCCACCGGAGGAATTCGTGCCGCCCGTATGGCCGGGAGGATGGCCGCGATCAAGGTCACTCCAACGCCGACGATGAGTCCGATGACGACGGTGCGGGGTGCCAGCGAGGCCGTCGTCGATGGGATGTCGAAGCCTACGGTGGCCAAGCCCGCGGTGAGCAGCGCAGAGATCACGAATCCCAGGGCAATACCGATGATGGAGGCGAAGACGCCGACGATGAGCGCCTCGATGGCAACCATCCAGACCACTTGACCTCCCGTTGCACCGACGGCGCGAATCAGGGCCAGCTCGCGCTGGCGCTGGCGGACGATGATGCGGAAGGTGTTCTGGATGATGAAAGCGGCGACGAACACCGCAACGGCAGCGAACACGAGCAAGGCGGTGTTCAGGAAGCTGAGGCTCTCCTGGAGCGCTTCGGACTGTGCTTCCGCCTCGTCTGCCGCCGCAACGGCTTCAACCCCCTCGGGAAGCGCGAGGGCGATGCTGTTGCGCAAGAGCTCGGGACTGACGTCATCCTCTCCGACGACGGTGATCCCGCTGTACAGGCCCTCGAGGTCGAACAAGGTTTGTGCGGTGGCGAGATCGAACACGGCAACGGTCGCCCCGGCGATGTTGTCGGAGTCACCGAATCCGACGATGCCGACGAGCTCGTACTCGCCGACTCCATCGACGGTCTGCACCTTGATCGTTTGGCCCACGGCGAGGTCGTTGTCGTCCGCCGTCGCGGCGTCGATCACGACTTCCGTTGGCCCGGTCGGACCCCTGCCATCCCGTAGCACGATGTTACCGACGAGACGTTCGTCCGCCGTCCACGAGGCCCCGATCGTCGGCGGCCCGGTCGGAACGATGGCCTCGCCGTTGTTGTCGTAGATGACGGCGAAGCCACCCGCGGAGCCTCCGGCTGCCGCAACACCATCGACGGCGAGCACGGTATCGAGCACCGACTCCTCGATCGGCGGGGGGCCAGAGAACCCAACGTCGAATTCTGATTCAGCCTGCACGATGACGTCCTGACCGGCGAACTGGTCATCGAACAGGTCGGTGAATGTCTGGTTGATGGTGTCGGTGAAGATGAAGGTGCCCGCGATGAAGGCGACGCCGATCATCACCGACATTGCTGTGAGGACGAGGCGCAGCTTGTGCGCGAAGATGGTCTTGAGGGCGGTCCGAATCATCAGATCACCCTCCGAATTGCTTCATGCGGTCGATGACCATCTCCGTCGTCGGATCATGCAACTCCCCGGCAATCCGGCCATCCTCCAGGAAGACGATACGGTCGGCGTAGCTGGCTGCGACCGGGTCATGGGTGACCATCACGATGGTCTGCCCGAACTCGCGCACGGCGCGTCGCATGAAATCGAGCAATTCGGCCGCAGACTTGGAGTCCAGGTTCCCGCTCGGCTCGTCGGCGAAGATGATGTCGGGTCGCGACACGAGCGCCCTGGCAGCGGCGACGCGCTGTTGCTGACCGCCGGAGAGTTCGGAGGGGCGGTGGCTGAGCCGGTCGTCGAGACCGAGGATGCCGACCACTTGCTCGAACCACGCGTCGTCTTCCTTGTCGCCGGCGATGAGGAGCGGCAGCAGCACGTTCTCCTTCGCGGAGAGCGTCGGAATCAGGTTGAACGACTGGAAGACGAAGCCGACCTTCTCGCGGCGCAGCAACGTGAGCTTCTT
>JAHEEL010000203.1 GCA_024640745.1 Actinomycetes bacterium | reverse complement strand
CGCATCCTCGGAATCATCTCAACGGTTCTGATGATCGTCGGCATCGGGGTCCTCCTATTCCTGGTCGCAATCGGCCTGTTCGCGTCGACAACGTGATCCCGGCAACAGCGGCCCGGTCCCATGTCGGGAGTCTTTCGCTTCTTGCGGTCCCGTTCATCGCTGCGGTCGCGCTCGCCGCGATCAATCCATCGGACGCGACTCCAACGATCTGTGGATTCGCCAACTGCACCGGTGTGGCGTGTCCGGGTTGCGGCATGACGCGAGCTGCGGGCCAGCTCTTTCGCGGGAACCTCTCCGAGGCGCTCCGCTACCACCCGCTGATCCTGCTCGTGGTTGCTGAGGTCCTCGGTGCCTGGACGATCTGGATGGCGCATCGGGCCGGTTGGATCACCTGGCGCAGGCGCCGGTGGGTCGACGTCGTGGTTGGGGGTACCGCCGTCTTGCTGCTCGTCGTCTGGGCGGTCAGGCTCGCAACCGGAACCACCCCACCGATCTAGAGCGGTGCCGAGGACGAGGCGGCGTCCATGCTGATCAACACCGGGTCGGGCTCCTCGGTGTAGCCCACGTCCACGACGAGGCCTTCGGCGTAGAGATCGGCAATCATGCGCGCGGCCGACAACTCGAACATGCTCAGGCGCTCGGCGACTTCCTGCACGGTGGCACCGTCCCCAATCGCCGCCAGCACCTGCCACGCGGTGGCGGAGACGACAGCGCGCCGGACGCCTCGCGCGAGGTGCGGCCGCAGCACGAATCTCATCGACGGATCCGGGAGGACGCGAGCGATCTCCTCCCACTCCTTGCGTCGTCCATCCGCGGCCCCGAGCACTTCTCCGATCTCGAAGCGCTGGATATCGTTCTCGCCGTAGGCGCGGGTGGTGACACCTTCGACGAACCAGAACCGCCCGGACACGCCGTGGCCGAGCCGGACCAGGACTTCACCGATCTGCTGGAGGATGAGGGGGCGGGCCGGATCGGGCCACTTACCGCCCGGGTTGCGCCCCCGACGATCTCGCTCGGGACGGCTCCCGAGGTGGGCGAGCGCGGCAACCGAGCCGTCGCCGTCGCGGGTGGTGGCATAGGTCACACGGCCGTCGACGAAGAACACGCGTCCGGTCAGCGTGCCGGTCTCGACCCGAAGGACGCCGGTCTGCGCCCGCTGCGAGACGAGCAACAGCACGTCCCGAAGCGGAAACGCCGCCAGATCACCCTGAAGAAGGTCCATGCGAACGTATCGGCGGGACACGACGGTGCCTGAAGCGAGAGGGGGAATCGCGCGGCTCGCCCGACACGAGACAGAAGACACGAACGACTGCAGAGAACACCATCGGCGGTGACCGACACCCGCGCGCAAGCCCGCCCCGGCCCCCATGCGGGAGGCCGAAGGCGGGCCTATGTCTGGCGTCTCGTGTCTCGTGTCTCGGCTTCCGCCCTACCGCGGATCAACGATTGCCGCCTGGGCTGCCGCCAGGCGTGCGATCGGGACGCGGAACGGGGAACAACTCACGTAGTTGAGCCCGAGCGAGTGGCAGAGGGCGATCGAGCGCGGCTCACCGCCGTGCTCGCCGCAGATCCCGGCTTCGAGGTTCGGTCGGACCGACTTCGCCTTCTCGAGTGCGATCCCCATCAGCTGCCCCACGCCGTCCGGATCGATCGTGAAGAACGGGTTGTCCGCCAGGATGCCCTCCGAGAGGTACTCCATGAGGAAGCCCTTTTCCGCGTCGTCCCGGCTGATGCCGTAGGTCATCTGGGTGAGATCGTTCGTTCCGAACGAGATGAACTCGGCGTACTCGGCAATCTGGTCCGCTGTGAGCGCCGCGCGGGGAATCTCGATCATCGTGCCGAACTTGTAGTCGACCTCGACGCCCTGCTCGGCCATCACATCCTTCGCTTCCTGTTCGAGGACGCTGCGCTGACGCGCCAGTTCATTCACATGGCTGGTCAACGGGATCATGATCTCGGGGTGCACATCGACCCCTTCGCCGGCCACCAGGCAGGCAGCTTCGATGATGGCCCGGACCTGCATCCGCGTCAGCTCGGGACGCAAGATGCCGAGCCGCACACCGCGCAAGCCGAGCATCGGGTTCTCTTCTCTGAGCGCCTCGACCCGATCGAGCATCACGCTCATGTCGTCGATCTCAGCTTGGATCGCCACCTCGTCGCCACCGGCGCTGAGCTTGATCCTTCGGTCGGCGATGTCATTGGTGAGATCGCCCCAGCCGGGAAGGAACTCGTGCAGTGGTGGATCGATGAGACGGATCACGACCGGATAGCCGTCCATGGCGCGGAAGAGACCGGCAAAGTCCTCACGCTGAAGCGGGAGCAGCGAGAACGTCACCTCCTCACGCTCGGCAGGATCCTCCGACAGGATCATCCGCTGAACGATCGGAAGCCGCTCTGCCTCGAAGAACATGTGCTCGGTTCGGCACAGGCCGATACCGCGTGCGCCGTAGGCACGGGCCCGTTCAGCGTCGATCGGGTAGTCGGCATTGGCCCACACATCGAGGTCGCGTCGCTCGTCGGCCCATTCAAGGATCTTCGTCAGCCACGGATCGTCGATGTCGGGAACATCCGTCTCGACCCGGCCGAGGAACACCTCACCGGTGGTTCCGTCGACCGAGAGCCAGTCACCCTCGTTTACCACGGTGCCATCGACGCTCATCGTCCGGGCTTTCAAATCGATGTCGAGCGAGGAGGCGCCGACCACTGCCGGCTTGCCGAATTGGCGCGCGACCAGTGCCGCGTGGCTCGTTCGGCCACCGCGCGTGGTCACGATCCCCTGCGCTGCCAACATACCGTGAACGTCGTCAGGCTTCGTCTCGGGACGGCCGAGGATGACGTCTTTGCCCTCCTTCGCCCAGGCCTCGGCAAGGTCCGGATCGAACGCCACCACGCCGACGGCGGCGCCGGGTGAGACGTTGAGACCGACCGCGATCTTCCGATCACCTTCGAGCGCTTCGGTCTTCGACTCGAGATTGAACTGTGGGTGGAGGAAGAAGTCGACATGATCGGTCTCAACGCGCATCAGCGCCTCGTCCTTGGTGATCAAGCCTTCATCGACCATATCGACTGCGATGCGAACGGCAGCCTGCGCCGTTCGCTTGCCGTCGCGGGTCTGAAGCAGCCAGAGCTTGCCCTTCTCGATCGTGAACTCCATGTCCTGCATGTTGCGGAAATGGTGCTCCAGCTTCTTCGCATAGTCCTCGAACTCCGAGTAGGCCTCAGGGAGGTCGTCGGAGAGCTCAGCGATCGGGTGCGTGACCCGGATGCCGGCCACGACGTCTTCGCCCTGCGCGTTGATGAGGTAGTCGCCTTCGAGCCGGTTCTCACCGGTCGTGGCGTTGCGAGACATGGCAACCCCGGTGCCCGAACTGTCACCCATGTTGCCGAACACCATGGTTTGCACGTTCACCGCGGTCCCGAGATCGTGTGGGATCTTCGCGGCATCGCGGTAGGCGAAGGCCCGCTTGCCGTTCCACGACTTGAAGACGGCTTCGACGGCCATCATCAACTGCTCTCGAGGATCCTGCGGGAAGTCCGCGCCGGTCTCAGCCTTGACGATGGCCTTGAAGCGCTCGAGCACGACGGCGAGCTGCTCGGCGCTGAGCTGCGAGTCGGTCTCCGCACCGGCCTCGGCACGGGCTTCGGTCAGCACTTCTTCGAACGGGTGGTCGTCGATGCCCATGACAACGCTGCCGAACATCTGCACGAGACGGCGGTATGAGTCGTATACGAAGCGTTCATCCCCGAACGCCTCGATCATGCCGGGGAGCACGGCGTCGTTGATGCCGATGTTGAGCACGGTGTCCATCATCCCGGGCATCGAGAACTTCGCACCGGATCGGCACGACACGAGCAGCGGCGATTCGGCCGAGCCGAAGACCTTGCCGAGGCCCGCTT
>JAHEEL010000041.1 GCA_024640745.1 Actinomycetes bacterium | reverse complement strand
GGATTGTGGTCGGATGCGCTCTCTGCGAGTCGCCGCGCCTCCCGCTGCCGGTCGATCTCTTCGAGGATCGACTCGAGGCGCACTCGCTCGCTCTCAAGCCGTCGCTCGAGGCGTTGCAGTGTAGAAGATGCCAGCTTCCGGGCCATGAACCCCTCCGGTGGGAGCGAGCACCATAGCAGCGCCGCCCGGTGAATCGATATCTCATGACTCGAGCGCCGAGACGACGTCGGCTCGACGAACGCCGCGAACCACAACGAGCTTTGAGCGCGAGGATTGACCGCTCACGATGCTGGCTCGTCCACCGGTTGCTCGGCTCAACAGCTCGGCGACGGCCCGATTCGCCCGTCCTCCTTCGGCCGGCGCCGCGACACGAACCTTGATCGCGTCTCCGTGCCGGCCCTTGAGCTCCGATCGTGAAGCGCCGGGAACCACGTGTACGCGCACCATGACCCCGCCTTCGTGGTCGACGATCGCATCCATCGGTCCAACGTACCGGATCGGCGCCCATACCGAGGGTGACAAGCACTCTTCGTCGAGTACCCTCCCGTGATGCAGTGACGGGGACGCGCCTTCGGTGATCCCGTGGTACCAGCGATCCGGGGACGGTGTGAGCCCGGAACCACGCACCGACGGACATCACCTTCGAGCAGCGGGAAGAACGCGGCGCGCCCGCAAGTAGAACCCGACGGTCGACTCCACCGTGAAGGAGCCAATGAGCGGTCGGTCGATAGATCGGCAAGCCGGGTGGTACCGCGGGCCACCTCGTCCCGGCACCAGCAGCAACGCCGGAGGACCCGTGAACGAACACCAGCCCGAACCAGCTTTCACCCGGGTCGCTCCCGGCGTCGTGCTCCCAGACCTCGACGCACGGGTCCTTGCGCTGTGGGATCGTGTCGACGCGTTCCGCACCTCGGTCGAAATGCGTCCGGCAGATTCCGAATACACGTTCTACGACGGTCCCCCGTTCGCCACCGGCAGCCCCCACTACGGCCACATCCTGCAAGGCGTCGTCAAGGACATCGTGCCGAGGTACTGGACCATGCGCGGCCACCGGGTCGAGCGGCGGTTCGGTTGGGACACCCACGGACTGCCCGTCGAGATGGAGGTTCAGAAGCTGCTCGGTGTCTCGGGGCCGCGCGAGATCGAGGAGCTGGGGGTAGATCGATTCAACGAGGCGGCCCGCGAGCTGGTGAACAACACCACGACCGAGTGGTACGACATCACCCGGAGAATCGGGCGATGGGTCGACTTCGAAGACGACTACAAGACGATGGATCTCGCGTTCATGGAATCGGTCTGGTGGGGGTTCAGACAGCTCTGGGATCGCGGCCTCATCTACAAGGCGTTCAAGGTCCTCCCCTATTCGTGGGGAGCGACCACATCGCTCTCCAACTTCGAAGTGAATCTCGGCGGCTATCGGGATGTGGAAGATCCGTCGATCACGCTCCGACTCGCTGTGACCGAGGGGAACGACCATGCCCGGGCAGGCGACTACCTCCTCGTGTGGACGACCACGCCGTGGACGCTGCCGGGCAATCTCGCCGTGGCGGTCGGGGAGGCCATCGAGTACGTCCGCGTCGAAGATGACGGCGACCACTACTGGATCGCGCGGGATCGGCTCGACTCGGTCTGGACCGACGAGTCGCCGGCAATTGTCGGCGACGCGACCGGGTTCGAACTCCTCGGCGTCCAGTATGAGCCGCCGTTTCGCCATTTCGAGGAAGAACGGGCCAACGGGGCGTTTCGGGTCATCCCAATGGACGAGGTCACCACGGAGGAGGGCACCGGCCTGGTCCACACGGCGCCTGCGTACGGCGAAGCCGACTTCCTCGCCTTCCGCGATGCCGGCATCGACGCACTGGTCGACCCGATCGATCTCGAGGCCCGCTTCACCGGCGCCGTACCCGAGGTCGAAGGTCTCCATGTGAAGGCCGCGGACCCGGTGCTCGTCCGTTTGCTCAAGGACCGCGGCGTTCTGGTGCATTCAGGGACGATCACCCACAGCTACCCGTTCTGCTGGCGAACCGGCACACCGCTCATCTACAAGGCAATTCCGAGCTGGTACATCAACGTCGAGGCCATCAAGGATCGTATGGTCGAGCTCAACGAGTCGATCCACTGGGTTCCCGACTACGTCGGAGCCAAACGCTTCGGGAACTGGCTGGAGGATGCCCGAGACTATGCCTTCTCGCGGAACCGTTTCTGGGGAACGACGATCCCGATCTGGGTGTGCGACTCGTGCGATGCCACCATCTGCCTCGGTTCCGTGGACGAGCTCGAGGCGTACAGCGGAGTCAGGACGGACGACCTCCACAAGCACATCCTGGATCCGATCACCTGGCCGTGCGCATCCTGCGATGGAATCATGGTGCGCGTGCCGGAAGTGCTCGACACGTGGTTCGATTCCGGCTCCATGCCCTACGCACAGGTGCACTACCCGTTCGAGAACAAGGCGCGATTCGAGCGCGGCTTCCCAGCGAGCTTCATCGCGGAGGGCCTCGACCAGACCCGCGGGTGGTTCTACACGCTGCTGATCATGGCGACCGGCATCTTCGACGTCGCCCCGTTCCAGAACTGCGTCGTGACCGGCATGATCCTCGCGGAGGACGGCCGGAAGATGTCGAAGAGCCTCAAGAACTACCCGGACCCCGCACACATCCTCGACGAGTTCGGGGCGGACGCACTCCGGGCCTACCTCATCAATTCGCCGGTGGTGCGGGCCGACCCGCTCCGCTTCTCCGAAGATGGCGTGCGCGAAGTCGTTCGCACCGTGCTGTTCCCCTGGTGGAACGCGCTGTCGTTCTTCACCACCTATGCGGAAGCCGACGCCATCACCGACGCGGATCTCGCTTCGGCGCCTCCCGTTGCCGAACGACCTGAGATCGATCGTTGGATCCTCTCGATGCTTCAGAGCTTGATCTCGCGCGTCAACGAAGAGATGGTGGCCTACCGGCTCTATGCGGTCACGCCACCGATCGTCGGTTTCGTCGAACACCTGACGAACTGGTACATCCGCCGCACGCGCCGTCGGTTCTGGGCACATCGTGGCACGGCCGATCACCGCGACAAGCTGGCTGCCTTCGCGACCCTGCACGAAGTACTGCTCACGTTCGCCACGGTCGCAGCTCCGGTACTTCCGTTCATGGCGGAGGAGATCTACCAACAGCTGGTCCGCCCTGCGGAGACATCCGCACCGCCGAGCGTGCACCTCCTCGACTACCCCGATGCCGACACCGCGCGAATCGACCGTGCTCTGGAATTCTCGATGGCGGCGACTCGCACCGTGGTCAACCTCGGACGGGGGCTGCGCAAGCGCAACGATCTGCGGGTTCGTCAGCCGCTCGGTGTCGTGAGGATCGTCACCCGCGATGCTGAGCTTGCTTCCGCTGTGGAAACGCATCGTGATCTGATTGCCGAGGAGCTCAACGTCCGCAGGGTCGAGGTCGGCGCAGACGAAGCCGACCTCGTCGAGCTCTCCGCCAAGGCGGACTTCAAGCGTCTCGGGCCGCGTCTCGGGAAAGAGACCGGACCCGTCGCTGCAGCGGTCGCCGCGCTCGACCATGGGCAGGTCACCGACCTCCTCGACCGCGGAACGATCACCGTCAACGGTGTGACGTTGGCGGCGGAGGACGTCGTGGTCGCCCGGACGCCGCGCGAGGGAACGGTGGTCGCCACGGAGGGTGGGATCACTGTCGCTCTCGACACGACGCTCTCCGACGACCTCCGGACCGAGGGTCTTGCCCGCGAACTGGTGAACCGTATCCAGTTGCTCCGGCGCTCCGAGGGGTTCGCCGTGACCGACCGTATCGAGGTGCACTGGGCGTCGGACGATGACGGCATCGTGTCGGCGTTCGAGGACTACGGCGCCTTCATCGGAGGTGAAGTCCTGGCTCCAACCATCAGTCGCGGGGCCGCAGAGGCCGAGCACACGATCGATATCGACGGCCGGATCGTCTGGTTGCGGATCGCACCCTCCTGATCAGCGGCAGATGATCCGGCTCACGAGGGTGATGCCGAGGATGACGATCAGCGGAGAGAGGTCGAGCGCCGCGCCCCCGATCCTGAGTGGTGGAATGACGTTGCGAATCGGACGCATCACGGGCTCGATCACCTTCGTCAGGCCGTCGTAGAGGCGTCGCACCGGATGGTCCCATCCGAGGCGTCCGAAGATCACGACATAGCTGAGCACGATCCAGGCAATGAGCACCCAGATCGCCACCTGAAGAACCGTGCAGACGAGGTTGACAAACACTCAGGACGCGCCGTAGAGGCCGAGGGTCGCGAGGCGATCGAGCTCGGCGCTACTCACAGCGACGCCGGCCGGGGACACGAGGATGACGCCCTGCGCGATCTTCGCCATCTTGCCGTCGAGTGCGTAGGTCAACCCGGACGTGAAGTCGACGAGCCTGCGAACCATTTCGGGCTCGGTCGTGCGCAGGTCGAGGACCATCGGGCGACCGGCGCGGATGCCGTCTGCGAGCATCTGGGCGTCCGAGAAGTTCCTGGCGACGATGATCTCGGTCTGCGCACCTGATGCGTGCAGCGGATCGAGCGGACGACCGGCCTGCGAGCCGGGTTGAAGGTAGACCCCCGCCTCGGCGTGCTCCCACGACGTGTTCTGGCGGTTCTGATTGGCCGGTGGCTCGACACGTCGGCCCGCCACGCTTCCTGGAGGACGGGCGGTGACAACTCGTGGCGACTCGCCCGCGCCGGGGGAAGGCGGGGGAACCGCCGCCCCATCATCGTCGGTGTCGTCGTCGACGAGCCCGAGGTAGAAGAGCGTCTTCTGCCAGAACGTTGCCATAGTCAATCCTCAAACGTGCGGTCGCTGCTGCTGGTGTTCGCAGGCTCAAAGATAGCCCGTCCGACGCGCACGATGCTCGCACCTTCCTCGATCGCCACCTCGAAATCATCGGTCATGCCCATCGACAGTTCGTCTGCGGCCGGATGGTCTCTCCGTAGACGCTCGCCGAGGTCGCGTAGCAAGGCGAACCAAGGCCGCGCGTCTTCCGGCCGTTGAACCCGAGGTGGGATGACCATCAAACCCCGGAGATCGAGGCCCGCGTCAACCACTGCGTCCGCGGCCTCCAGCACTTCGGATGGTCCGAATCCGTGCTTCTGGGGCTCTCCCGCGATGTTCACTTCGATCAAGACCGGCGGCGGGTCGTCGAGCTTCTCCCATGCGGGGATCAGCGAGGCCCGGTCGAAGGAGTGCAGTAGCACGATGTGCGGTGCAATCACTTTGATCGCCCGACGCTGGACATTGCCGACGAAGTGCCAGTCGATATCCGGGGGAAGCCCGGCGTCAATCCGCTCGGCCAGGCCCCGCGGCCGGTTCTCTCCGAACCATCGTTGACCCGCTGCGTACACATCCCGCACCAGTCGGTCTGAACGACCCTTGGAAACGACGAGCAGTCGAACGGCGTACGGATCGCGACCGGCCCGGAGAGCCGCCGCCCGCATGCGAGCCTGAACTTCGGCCAGTCCTATGGGAGCCATGCCACCGCCACCTGTCGCTCGCTCGTGCCATCCCGGCGGAACGAATGGTATGCCGGATCGGTCACGGTACAGGCATCCGCCCGCCACACCTCCAGCCCTCGCAGCTGCGCCTCCGCCGCAGACCAGAGGTCAACGCTCTGCGTCATAGCGATCGTCGTCGCCGCAAACCCGCCGATCGCCGCAAGAACCTCGTCGCCCACCTCAAAGCAGCACGGCCCGATCGATGGTCCGATCGCGGCGCGCCGCGGCGAGTCCCCCAGCTCCCGCATGGTTTCGAGAGCCGAACCGATCACCCCCGCGGCCACGCCGCGCCACCCGGCATGGACGACGGCGACGGACCGGTCCCCCTCGATGATGATCGGGATGCAGTCTGCCGTGGCGACCGTCAGCGGCAACCGACGCTCCACGGTGATCAGGCCGTCGGCCTCAGCGGCGAGGCCCGGTTCATCGACGGTGATCACGCGACCGCCATGCACCTGCTGAACGGACGCCCAGGCGCTCGGGATGCCGAGAGCGTTGGACAGCCGCCCACGCAAACGGCCGTCGTCCCTGGCGTTGCCGTTCGCGGCGTCTCCGAAGGCCGCCCCGCGGAAGCCCGCGGGGCGGATCATCCGCGCACGAACCCTGGGATCTCTAGTTCGTCGGTTCCCTCGTCGTGCGAACCGGTTTCGTCGAGCGGCGGACGAACGCTCGGCACGCTCACGGTCGGCGCCGATGCGAACGAGGAAGATCGCGGCTGTTGCTGTTCGAAGCCCGCCGCGATCACGGTCACGCGCATCTCGTCCCCGAGTGTGTCGTCGACAACGGCACCAAAGATGATGTTGGCGTCACCGTCGGAGTGATCGGCCACAATCGATGCCGCCGTCGAGACCTCGTGGAGGGTCATGTCGATGGGACCGGCAATGGAGAGCAGGACACCGCGTGCCCCGTCCATCGACGTCTCGAGCAGCGGGCTCGAGATCGCCTTCTCCGCGGCCTGCTGCGCACGGCTGTCGCCGGTCGATTGCCCGATCCCCATCACGGCGGATCCGGCTTCTGACATGACCGTCTTGACATCGGCGAAATCGACGTTGATGAGGCCGGGAGTCGTGATCAGGTCGGTGATGCCCTTCACTCCATTGGTGAGGATCTCGTCCGCCATCCGGAACGCCTCGATGACCGGTGTGTGCTGATCGGCGATCTCGAGCAGCCGTTCGTTCGGAATGATGATCAGCGTGTCGACGGCGGCCTTGAGGGATTGGATTCCCTGCTCAGCGGCGACCGATCGGCGTCGGCCCTCGAACCCGAAGGGACGCGTGACGACACCGACCGTGAGTGCACCGAGCGAACGCGCCACTTCGGCAACCACGGGAGCGGCGCCCGTCCCGGTTCCGCCGCCTTCGCCGGCGGTGATGAACACCATGTCGGCGCCCGTGAGCGCGTCTTCGAGTTCTCCGCGATGCTCGTCTGCGGCTTCACGGCCCACTTCAGGGTTCGCTCCTGCACCCAGGCCGCGCGTCGAGTCGCGCCCGATATCGAGCTTCAGATCTGCATCGGACATGATCAGCGCCTGAGCGTCGGTGTTCACCGCGATGAACTCGACGCCGCCAACACCCGCCTCGATCATGCGGTTGACGGCGTTGACGCCACCACCACCGACGCCGACCACTTTGATGACGGCCAGGTAGGTATGCGGTGCGAGTTTCGGATCGGTCATGTCTTGAGTCCTCCCGCGCAGGTATCTGAAGGTTAGTCCGAAGGTTGAGCCTGTTCGAGTGTCTCCGTCTCACCTTCCAGTAGAGATTGAGGCAGCGCCACGGCCGGGCGCATCGGAGCGGTCACGTCGATCCGACTTCCCTCGTCCAAGCCGGACGCAATGAGCGCCTCGACCGCTGCCGCCTTGAACGCCATGTCCATCGGTCGGCCGAGAACGACCGGGTATCCGGCAACGATGGCCGAGAGCGAATCGGCGGTGACCGAGACCGTCGTCGAGCGAGACAAGGACGGCGACAGTCCAGCCGCGAATTCTGCGGCACCGAGCGTGCCAACGTGGCCGACGCGATCGCCGACCGTCAGCCGACCGACAAGGTCGGAAACGATCATCGGGCCCAACGGTTCCCCCTCGACCGCCTCGAGCAGGACACCGTCGATTGCAAGAGCGAAGACGCCCCGCTCGGTCGTGATCGACGTGACCGGGACGCGCTCGCGAACGTCGATCTCGATCGTCCCGGGCCACGAAACCGTTACATCGGCCTGGGCAATCCAAGGGCTCGTGAGGAGCGCCGCCTCGATCTCGCCTCCCCGCACCGAGATGGTTGGGGTCCCGGGCGCGGCTCCGACGCCGGCGGCCACGGCGGACGGATCGGTCCGTTCCGCCCCGGTGACCACGATCGAGCGAATCGCAAGGACCGGCGACTGCACGAACCAGACCGCGGCGGCGATCGCGCCGACGAGGATCACGACCCAGATCAGCCAGCGCAGCCGCCCACGAGCACGCTCTTCCGTCACCTCGTGCCGACGTTCGGCGATGCGATGGTCCATCGTGTTCATGCCGTTGTCTCCGGCTCCGTAGAGTCTCCGCTGCGTTCGTCGAATTCCCCGGCGAATCGGACTTCGGGCGTCAGCCACACTCCGGTGGCTTCCGCAACCCGTCGCCGAACCGCCGATACGAGATCCCAGACGTCTTGTGCGGACGCATCATCGTCGGCTACGAAGAAGTTGGCGTGCATTTCCGACACAGCGACTCCCCCGCATCGAAAGCCCTTGAGCCCCGCCTCTTCGATCAGTCGACCCGCGGCGTCGTCGTGCGGGTTCTTGAACACCGATCCGGCGTTGAAAGTCCCACCCGGCTGGTGCTCCTTGCGCCAGCGCGTGATCTCGCGTATCCGCGCCTCGGCAGCGCCTCTCGAGCACGGTGTCGTCGAAAAACGGGCCGCCGTCACGATCTGCTCCGGCCGGAGGTTCGACCGCCGGTAGCCGAGCGCGAGTTCCTGCGCCGTGCGCTCTGAGCGAGCTCCGGATCTGAGATCGACAATGGAGGCGGCGATCAGGTGCTCCGCGGTATCGCTCCCGTGGCCGCCCGCGTTCATCATCACGGCTCCGCCGACCGATCCCGGGATCCCGGCGTAGAACTCCAGGTCGCATCGTCCGGCTGCGGCAGCAGCACGCGCCACGCGCGGCAGTGCAGCTGCCCCTCCAGCGTGGATGGTGCCGTCCGGCGCCACCTCGATAGCAACGAAATCTCCGACCAGTCGCATGACCAGGCCGTCGAAACCGCGGTCGGCGACCACGAGATTGCTTCCTCGGCCGAGCACCAGTACGTCGACGTCCTGCGGAATCGCCTCGAGCACTTCATCCAGATGACGATCGCTGCCGACCTCGACGAGCCATGCAGCCGGCCCTCCCAGCTTGTAGGTGGTCAGCGGAGCGATCGGAACGTTGGCCTGCACACCGCCGACGCCGTCGGCCCAGGGCGTCACGATTCGCCTCCGACGTGGTCGGCGATCTCGTCCCAGATCGTTGCGACATCACCGGCACCCATCAGCACCAGGGTGTCTCCCGATTCGAGCTGCCCCGCGACGTGCGCGGGGACATCGGCCAAGCGCTCGATGTAGTCCACGTTGCCGCCGCCGGCTCGAACCGCCTCCGCAACGAGCCGACCCGTCACCCCCGGCTGCGGCTGTTCCCCGGCACCGTATACGTCGGTGACGATGATGCGGTCGGCTCCGGCGAGCGGCTCGCCGAATGCTGGCGCGAGTGCGGCGGTCCTGGTGTATCGATGCGGTTGGAAGACCACCCAGATACGGCCGCGTGTCATGGTGCGGGCGGCTTCAACGGTCGATGCGACCTCGGTGGGATGATGGGCATAGTCATCGACGATTGAGACTCCATCGATCCGCGCCATGATTTCGAACCGACGTCGCACACCGCCGAATCGGGCGAGACCGGCAATGGCGCATTCGAGATCGAATCCCAACTCCCCAAGCAACGCAAGGACGCCGCCCGCGTTCATGACGACGTGCTTCCCCGGCTGGCGGAGTTGGACGCGATGGGTCGCGCCTCGACCCGTCAACGTGAACGCCGATGTCGCACTCAGGGCGATATCGCTGATGCGCCAATCGGCCTCCGGAGCGGTTCCGTAGCCGATGACCGGCGCGCGCTCGGCAAGCCGGCGCACCCCGGGATCGTCGAGGCAGCCGACCACAGGCCCCGCTGCGCGCACCGCGACTTGTGCAAACGCCTCCTCGAGCGCCGTCACCGTCTTGTAGTAGTCGAGATGGTCGGCCTCGATGTTGGTCACGCCCAGGGCGTCGAGTTCGAGATGCCGGAAGGTACCGAACGCCTCATCGGCCTCGAGCAGCAACAGCTCCCGATCGCCGAGGTGGGCTCCAGTGTTGAGATCCGTCAGTTCTCCGCCGACGATGAAAGACGGGTCCCGGCCGCATGCGCGCAATGCCGCCACCGCCATAGCCGTGCTCGAGGTCTTTCCATGCGTCCCGGAGAACCCGATCGTCGAGAACGAAACGGTCACCCCGCGCAACAGCGCCGGTCGCCTGGCGGTCGCGATTCCGGCATCCCGCGCGGCGCGGAGCTCCGCGTCGTTCTCGGGAACGGCCGAGGAGGCCACAACAACGTCGACCCGACCGACGAGATCCGGGCGGTGCCCGATCCAGGTCTCCACTCCGACCCCGGAGAGAGCATCAATGACCGCAGACGGCTTCACATCCGAGCCCGTCACCCTGACGCCACGTTGCGCCAGCAGCTTCGCCAACCCGGACATGCCGGCTCCCCCGACACCGATCATGTGAATCGATGAGATTTCGTTGATCGCAACACTGGGTGGCTCAAACATCGGCAATCTCCATGAGTGCTTGGGCAACTCGGCTTGCAGCGTCGGATCGAGCCACCGAACGTGCCCCGGCTTCCATCCTCGCACGACGCTCGGGGTCCCGGATGAGCCGTCGCAGCAGATCCGGGACATCGGCAATGCGGTCCTGATCGACGATCACGGTGCCTCCTGCCTGTTCCAAGTCATGCGCATTCATCGCCTGATACCCCCTTCCGGCCGGCAGAGGAACCACCACGGACGGAGTCGCCGTCGCCGCCAACTCACTCACCGTCATCGCCCCCGCTCGCGAGAGCACGAGATCCGCTGCGGCATAGAACGCCGGCATGTCATGCTCAAACGGCTTGGTGATCCATCCATCCATTGCCGTTGCGCGCTGTGCCAGCACGTCGTGATGTTCGGTGCCGGTCAGGTGCAGCACCGAGTAGTCGCGATCCGGGGACGTGGCAATCTCGACCGCGATCTCGTTGAGGGCCTGCGCCCCCTGGCTCCCACCAACGATGCCGATGACCGGTCGATCCGGGTCGAGGGCGTAGCGTCCAAGCGCCTCCACGCGGAGACGCGGGCGGTCGAAGACTTCGAACCCTGCACCCAGAGGGTTCCCCACGAGCTCCGCGTGGCGCAGCCGATCGCGGGCGTTGGCGAACGCCACGAACGTGCGCGCAGCACGCCGGGCGACGTACCGATTGGCGACTCCCGGTACGGCGTTCTGCTCGTGGATGATGTAGGGCATCCCGACTTTGCGGGCACCGGCTGCTGCCGGCACGGTCACGTAGCCGCCGAAGACGATGAGCGCGCCGCGCGATCGCACGGCGAGCGTCGACGCCACCTGGGCTGCGGCTCGACGAACGATCGCCGGGAGCTTGAGGTTGTCGACGCTCAACGACCGCTTGAGACCGCGAATTTCGAGCTGTACGAGCCGGAAGCCGGCATCGGGAACGACGCGCGCCTCCAGGCGATCGCCGCCGAAGAAGACGATCTCGTCGGGTTCGACACCGGCTCCGACGAGGGAACGAGCCACGGCGATCGCCGGATAGACGTGTCCGCCCGTGCCGGCGGCGGCAAAGGCGTAGGTCATGATGTCGCCGAACCGGCGGCCCTCGTCCGAGATATGTTCACCAGGATCCCTACGGCAGCCAGGCTGACGATCATGGCATTGCCGCCCGATGACACGAACGGAAGCGGAACGCCGGTGATCGGCAGCACCGCGACCACGCCTCCGACGTTGATCAGCGCCTGGAACGACACCCAGGAGACGATGCCGACGGCGAGGAGCCGACCGAACATGTCCGGCGCCTTGAGCGCTATCCGGATGCCGACGGCGGCGAACAAGGCGAAGAGCACGATCACGAGGGCAGCGCCGACCAGGCCGGTTTCCTCTCCGATGATCGCAAAGATGAAGTCGGTGTGTGCGTTCGGAAGGAACGACCATCGGGCGCGGCTTGCTCCGAGACCGACACCGAACCATCCCCCGGTTCCGAGGGCAACCAGGCTCTGGACGGCCTGATGGCCGGTACCGAGCGGATCGGCGAACGGATCGAGGAAGCCCGTGATGCGGTCGCGCCGGTAGTCCATCGTGAACGCGCCAACCGTGCCGAGCAGGGCCGCGATGCCGCCGAGCCCAACGACGTATCCGACGGGAGCGGCCGACGCAAACAGCACCGCGAATGCCGAGGCGCCGATCAGGAGGGTCGTCCCGAAATCCGGTTGTGCCATGAGCAGCGCCGCTACGCCGCCGAGAATGGCTCCGACCGGCAGGAGGAAATGGGCAAGCGATCCGAGCAGCTGATCCTTCTTCGCCATGACGGCCGACAGCACGATGACCGTGGCGAGCTTTGCGAATTCGGATGCTTGGATCGTGAGCGGGCCGACCTCGATCCAGCGACGGGCGCCGCCACGTACATCGCCGACAACGAGCGTCGCCGCCAGGCCGACCAGTGCTGCAATGAAGATCACGAGCGCAAACTTCCGGTAGAGCCGGTACGGGATTCGAGCGAAGACGACGAGCGCCGCCAGTCCGAGACCCACCCAGACCAGCTGCCGCTTGATGTAGAAGAGGTGGTCGCCCGTCTCCCGAATCGAGACGACGGATGCCGCCGACAGCATCGCGCCGAGGCCCACGATCAGGAGCATGACCACCGGCACGACGAGCAGGACGGCCCGACGGTCGCTCCGATTCAGTGCCTTGGCGGCCCGTCGTTCCCGGATCTGCTCGCGAACCGAGGATCGCGCGTCATCACCGTCGTCGACAATCGGGTCTGGAACGGCCTCGAGCATCCGGGTAGCTTGGTCGACACCATTCGAACCGTTGGTCATTTCGCGACCCCCGGCTCGGCAACGAGCTCTGCGAAGCGCTCACCTCGTTCGGCATACGACGCGAACTCGTCGAAGCTCGCACAGCCCGGAGCGAGGAGCACCGTATCGCCGGCCCGCGCAATGCGGCGGGCAGCATCGACGGCTGCCGGGAGATCGTCAACGACCGTTGTCGGCCCGCTGAATCCCGAAGCGACATCGCCTGCAGCCTCGCCGAAGGCGACGAGGTGCCGAACGGAGTCCGCCGCAACGTCGGAGAGATCGAGATCCTTGTTCCGCCCGCCGGCAAGCATCACAACCCGGTCGTACGCCGCCGCAGCCGCATGCGCCGCATGCGGGTTCGTCGCCTTCGAATCGTCAATCCACACGATGTCGCCTTCGTTCGACACGATGCGCCGGCGGTGGGCACCCGGAACGAAGTCGGACAGCACGGTGGCGATCCCGTCGTGCGTCGCCCCAACGGCCGACGCAATGGCGGCGGCGATGCCGAGATCTACGACGTACGAAGGATCGGTCGTCGCAAGCGGCAAGTGAGCACCGCCGACCACGAGCCTGCCGCCGTCCGGGCCGATCCCGGCAGCCGGCACGGCCAAACCGCTCACCGGTACCCGACGGCAAGGCGCCGCGGCGGACAGGCGAGCCGCACCGGCATCGTCGACGTCGTAAGCGAGCACATCGTCGGGCGTCATGTTCTCGAAGATCCGCGCCTTCGCCGCGACGTAGGCGTCGATCGTCCCGTGCCAATCGAGATGGTCAGCCGCCACGTTGGTGATCCCCGCTGCCGCCGGGCGGAATCCATCAACGAACCGGAGCTGGAAACTCGACGCCTCGAGCACCACGACCGACGCAGGCTCCGGATCGAGACCGCAGATGGGAAGTCCGATGTTCCCAGCGGCAACGGCCGACACGCCACTTGCATTCAGCATCGCGGTGGTTGCCGTCGTGACCGTCGTCTTCCCGTTGGTTCCGGTGACCGCAACGTAGGGCACCCGGAGCCGGCGAACGCCGAACTCCATCTCACTGATGATCTCGATGCCGGCCGCGGCGGCTCCACGGACTGGATCCGAGTGCTCGGGGAATCCGGGCGAGACCACGACCAGCTCGGTGCCGCGCAGCAGACGGTCCGGCCAGGCACCGGAATGGACGGCGATCCCCTGCTCGCGAAGGGGGAGGAGCGCCGTCGACGATCGGTCGTAGACCGAGACCGTGTGGCCGAGCTTCGTTGCCA
>JAHEEL010000202.1 GCA_024640745.1 Actinomycetes bacterium | reverse complement strand
GTGGCCGCAGACCGTGGAACGGCGACCTTCTCCGACATTGCGAACACAATCGCCGGTGAGATGGGATTCTGGCTCGACGATGCGTTCGCGTCCGGAGGTTCCTCCGGCTACGACCACAAGGCGCTGGGCATCACCGCCCGGGGAGCCTGGGAATCGGTTCGGCGTCACTTCATGGAACTCGACGTCGACGTCCAAACCGATCCGATCACAGTGGCAGGCGTGGGCGACATGTCCGGTGATGTTTTCGGCAACGGCATGCTGCTGTCTCGGAGCATCAGGCTCGTTGCGGCATTCGACCATCGACACATCTTCATCGATCCCGATCCCGACGCGGCATCGTCGTTCGCCGAGCGGCAACGCCTCGCCGGCCTCGGTCGGTCGTCGTGGGCCGACTACGACGCCGACCTGATCTCCGCGGGGGGAGGCGTGTTTGCACGGTCGCTCAAACGGATCGAGCTGACCGATCAGATGCGGGCGGCGCTCGACACTCAGGCAACCGCCCTGACACCTCAGCAGCTCATCTCGGCGATTCTCACCGCACCGGTCGATCTGCTGTGGAACGGCGGGATCGGCACCTATGTGAAGGCATCGACCGAGACGAACGACCAGGCGCAGGATCGCTCGAACGACGCAGTACGGGTCGACGGCAAGGACCTCCGCTGTCGCGTCGTCGGCGAGGGGGGAAACCTCGGGCTCACCCAGGCAGGCCGCATCGAATACGATCGCGGCGGAGGCCGCATCTTCACCGACTTCGTCGACAACAGCGGCGGAGTGCACTGCTCCGATCGCGAAGTGAACATCAAGATCCTGCTCCGGATGGCGGAGCGTGCCGGGTTGCTGGAGCGCGACGAACGCGGTGCCCTCATCGAAGCGGTCTCCGACGATGTCGTTGCGGCGATCGTGTACGACAACTTCCTTCAGGCCCAGATCCTCTCGCAGGAGACCTCCGTCTCGTCGAAGAACCTCGAGTCGTACGAGGATCTCATGGTGCGCCTCGAAAACGACGCGGGCCTCGACCGCAAACTCGAGGTACTCCCAAGCACCGAGGTGATGCTCGAGCGAGCGCACACGGGGAGGCGCATGACTCGCCCCGAGCTCGCCGTCTTGCTCGCCTACGCCAAGCAGCACCTCACCGACGCATTGGTCGCCTCCGATCTCCCCGAGTCAGGCTTCGCCGAGCAGCTTCTGATGTCCTACTTCCCCGGTCCGATCGTTGAGCGATTCTCATCGATGATCCCCTCGCACCCGCTTCGGCGACAGCTGGCCGCAACGATCACCGCCAACGAGATCTTGAACTCGCAGGGCGTTACTTTCGTCTCGCGGCTGGAGACGCAGACGGGTGCCGACGCACCGACGATCGTTGAGGCCTACCGCGTCGCTCGCGGCATTGCGGGTGCTTCGGCCCGTTGGCGAGATATCGAGGCACTTGCCGGCTCGGTCGATGCCGACGTCCTCAACGAACTCCTCGCCGGCGTCGACGACCTCGTGGAGGATCTCACCCGATGGTTCATCGCCAATCCAAGCGACGACCCTGTCCAGGAGCGGATCGATCGCTATCGCGACGGCTTCGAGCAACTGTCGTCGAGCATCCGCACGATGGGAACGAAGCGATGGCAGAACCGCCTCGAGCGAACCGTGGCCCGACTCGTCCGTTCCGACGTACCGGCGCCGATCGCCGTCGGTCACGCCTTCCAGGTCGAGCTTGCCCATGCGGCCGACATCATCGATGTCGCGGCGTCTACCGGGCGGCCGCTCGATGAGGTCGGGCAACTCTTCTACCGCGCCGGCACGGTCTTCCACCTCGATTGGCTGGAACGGCAGCTGGCGGCACTCCCGCCGACGACGCGCTGGCAGCGGTGGGCATCGATCGGCCTGGAGCAAGAGCTCATGGAACTGCGCCGGTCGATTGTTGAGCGGGTGCTCACGGCATCGGATAACCGTGCGGTCGACGATGCTATTGGTGCGTTCATCGACACGGCTGTTGTGGAGGTCGACCGGCTGAACGATCTGGTGGCGGCGCTGCGCAGGGAAGGCGTATCGGACACCGCCCCAGTCGTCGTGGCGATTCGACAGCTAGAGGACCTCGTGCGCTAGCCGGTTCGGCGGTCCGCGCTACCCGTCTCCGGCCTCCTTGGACCGCAGAGAATCGAGCGATCCGATCACCGACCCGGCGTCATCGCCGAGGCTCGGTAGGTGCGCCGACCGGGACTGGTAGCGTGAGGCGCGTTGACTGCGGTTGGCGGGCGCCCGCTCGTGCTCGCTCGCGTCCTCTCGCAGATCGATGGAGATCTCATCGGCGTCGTCGGCATACCGCGGCATCGCACCGGGTGCGGTGGTTTCCGGAACCCGCGCTCCTGCGGCGATTTCGGCGCTCCGCTCCTTCGCATCTGCTACGAGAGCGTTGGCGTCGGCACGAGCGAGCCTCCGAATCTCATCGGCCCGGGCGTGCGCTTCTGCTCTCGCAAACTCGGCCTCCTCGAGCGCGGCGGCTCGGATGGCGTCCGCCTCTTCGCTTGCCGCCGCAATCAGCGCCGCGCGTTCGGCACCGACCGAATCGAGCACTTCGTCACGCTCGCTGTGGATCTTTGCAGAAGTCGACAGAGCACTGGCAAGGACCGCTTCGGCTTCAGCGTGGATGGACGTGGCCTGGCTGGTTGCCTGTTCGATGATCTGCTGCGCCTCGATGGTGGCTTGGCCGGCGGTCAACCCCGGCTTCGGAGCCACAACGGGGTCGTCCTTGGGACGTTCCGGTGACGCTGCGATCATGCGCGCGCGGGCGGCCACCGTTTCATGGATCGATATCTCCGCTCGCGCGCGGACATCGTCGAGTTCGCGTGCCGCCTGCTCGGACTTCACCTCCGCGAGTTTGCGCCGTTCTTCGAGGCGGGCCATCACCTTGCTGATCTTCTGAAGGAAGTCTTCTACCTGCAGCCGGTCGTAGCCCTTGCGGACGACGTCGAACTTGTACGTTTCGACGTCGATCGACTCGAACTCCATGGATCCTCCCTCGTGCCCTGTTCCGAACGCCCGTCGACAGCGTACCGGTGTCGCAGACCCGCGTACAGGGCCAACGTGGGAACAAGAAACGCGCTAGTGCGTGTTGAGCTCTCATGGGCTCTGATGCCGGTGGAGCGTCCTCCGGGACCGCTCCGCAGTAGCCGACGAGGGAGACGAGCGTGCTGGAGTCAACAGACTGGGCGATGGCGCTGTTACGCGGCGTAGCCGGAGCAGTGATGCTCGCACACGGCATCAAGCACGCACGGGGGCGGGCGAAGACGGCGAAGTGGTTCGGGAGCATCGGGTTCCGGGCGCCCGACCTGCAGTGGTTCGCGTCGACAGCGACGGAGATCGGTGTCGGCGTGCTCCTGATCGTCGGGCTGGGTTCATCGCTCGCCGCTGCCGGCCTCATCGCCGTCATGGCCGTCGCATTCTGGTCGGTTCACCGGGCCGCCGGATTCTGGGTCACGGCTCGTCCGGATGAGGGGTGGGAATACGTGCTTGTGCTCGCGTCCGTTGGCGCGGCGATCGCCGTCGGCGGACCCGGTGAGCTATCGCTCGATGCAGCCGTTGGCATTGCCGACGACCTCAGCGGTTGGGTGGGGGCGGCAATCGCATTCGGTGGCATGCTCGCTGCAGCGGTGCAGATTGCGATGTTCTATCGACCGCGGCAAGCCGTCGAAGCCTGACGGCTTCGACGGATCGATCGAGTCCAAACGCCTACTTGCGATTCGTTCCGTAGACCATGTTCCTCAGGCGCGCCTCGACTTCGGCGGGATCCTGATCACCGAAGTCGTACTCGCGAGAGAGAACGTCACGCAACCGATTGTTGGTTACTTCTTGGTGGCGCGCGAGTTCTGACCGGCTGTCAGCTTCATCACGCCGCTTGCTCCAACGCATTCGGATGTATCGGATCAACGGG
>JAHEEL010000201.1 GCA_024640745.1 Actinomycetes bacterium | reverse complement strand
AAGGCGATCTGTTGATCGTTGGCTGGGGCTCGACCTACGGCTCGATCAGCCAAGCGGTGAACGTGCTTCGGGAGCGGGGCCACAGCGTCTCGCATTTGCACCTCCGGCATATCTGGCCGCTTCCCAACGGACTCCACCAGGTTCTTCATGCTTTCAAGAGCATCCTGGTACCCGAGCTGAACAACGGGCAGCTCGTGAAGTTGCTGCGTGCTGAGATAGACGTCGAACCCGAGAGTCTTACCCGAGTAACAGGGCAGCCGTTTCGCATCGGCGGCCTGATCGACGCCGTGTCCGAACGGCTACGGAACGGATCATGAGCCCAAACCCTCCGAAAAAAGAATACGACCGCAAGGACTTCGCCTCCGATCAAGAGGTCCGCTGGTGCCCCGGGTGCGGTGACTACGCCATCCTGGCTGCGGTTCAACGCACGCTGCCGAGCCTCGGATGCTCGCCGGAGAATACCGTCTTCATCTCGGGCATCGGCTGCTCGAGCCGGTTCCCGTACTACATGAACACCTATGGGTTCCACACGATCCATGGCCGTGCGCCTGCGATCGCTAGCGGGCTCAAGCTCGCGAACCCCAACCTCGACGTGTGGGTCATCACCGGTGACGGAGACGGTCTGAGCATTGGCGGCAACCACCTGCTTCACGTGCTGCGCCGCAACGTCGACCTGCAGATCATGCTGTTCAACAACCAGATCTACGGTCTGACCAAGGGGCAGTACTCGCCAACCTCGCAGGTCGGGAAAGTGACCCCGTCGAGCCCGCTCGGATCGATCGACCAGCCGGTCGTTCCCGCGCGGTTCGCGCTCGGCGCAGGGGCAACGTTTGTGGCGCGCGCCTACGACACGAGTAAAAAGCTCCCAGAGGGATTGACCGCCGCGAAGCAGCACAAGGGAGCCTCGTTCATCGAGATCCTTCAGAACTGCCCTGTGTTCAACGACGGCGTCTTCGAGATGATCACCGATCGCAAGACCGGCCCTGCACATCAACTCTGGCTCGAGCACGGCAAGCCCATGCGGTTTGGCGCCAACGGCGAAAAGGGCCTCCGAGTCAATCCGCAATCACTCGGCCTCGACGTCGTGACCATCGGCGAAGATGGTGTCACCGAGGACGACATCATCGTGCACGACGAGACCAATGCGTCCCTCGCATGGATGTTGACCGACTTGCCTGGGATCGTTGCGCTCGGTGTTCTCTATCGTCATCCCGGCCCGGTCTACAACGAGGCTGTGGTCGCGCAGCGGAAGATGGCCGAGGAGCGTTTCGGCGCTCCCGACCTACACGCGCTTCTTCGACAAGGGCACACCTGGACCGTTTCCTGAGGCTCCGGCACTCGCGACGGGCAGCGTGAGCACGACACGAAGGCCGTTTGGTGCTCGCCTCCCAGCCGCAACGCGGCCGCCGAAGCGGGAGGCCAAGTCAGCGAGCTTCGTGAGGCCGACGCCCGTCTTCGGACGCCGATCGGCTTTCGAAAACGGTGCGAACAACTTGGAGAGCTCCTTTTCTGTGAGACTGGCGCCGTCGTCTTCGAACGCGAGTACGACGGCGCCGCCGACGACACGGGTCACCACTCGAAGCGACGACACGGTGCTGGTCGACGCCATGAACTCCGCGAGGGAGCCAAGCGCGTCCTGGGCCAGCCACAGATCGAGCTCGACCGCAGGCTCCTCGACGCTCAAGTCCATCTCGACAGGCTTCCTCAGGTTGGACACGGCGTTGGCAACGAGGTCGTGCAGCGACAAGACGCGCGAACGGCGCGGGTCACCGCCCGCGAGAATCCCGAGGTGCCGCATCAGCTCCCTGCCCTCCTCGGCGGCATCTCTCACCTCACTCATGTACTTCTCGAGGGCCGCTGGGTTCGCGAGGTTCTTCTTGGCGAGATGGGCGTTGCCGATGACGACGCCGAGGATATTGTTGACCTCGTGGACGACTCCCGCTGCGAGGTCCCGCGCAGCCTGCATCCCCTCCGGATGAAGGATGCCCTTTCCGTCCCGTGGAGGGTCGCCCTCGCCCATCGCCGTCAGACCTCCAGCAGTCTCTTCACCGCGCGGATGACGCGCGGCGCTTGAATCGGTTTTTCGATGTATGCGTTCGCCCCGAGAGCCATCGCACGATCGCGATCATTGGGTGCACTCTCGGTCGTGATGATCACGATGGGAGTCTTCTCGTGCCGCGGGTCTCCGCGTACGTGACGAACCAGCTTCAAGCCGTCCATGACGGGCATGTTCACGTCGGTCACCACCAGATCGAACTGCTGCGTCGCGAGTGCCCGAATCCCCGCGAGCCCGTTCTCGGCCTCCACGACCTCCATACCCGGGATGCGAGCGAGCGACTCCGCGAGCATGGCGCGCATCGTTTTGGAGTCTTCGACGACGAGGCAGAGGTACTGTCTCATGGCCCGATCCATCGTACGACAGGAAGTGACACGCTCAAAGTTCGGGCCTCATCCTCGATTAGGCCGGGCGAGCTCGGCGATTCGATCGCCCAAAGACCATATCCCGAGTGATTCGTGGCGCACGCCGGCACGCTGTACTGCCAAGGGCATTCCGGAGACGACCGCTGTCTCTGGTGCCTCGATGAGGACCTTGCCCCCCCGGTTGGAGATCTCACGGGCGCCGACGGCGCCATCCTCGCCCATACCCGTCAGAACGATACCTATGGCTTTGTCGCCAAGAACTCGTGCTGCCGAGCGCAGGAGTCGGTCGACCGAGGGAACGTAGTGCGCACCGACATCCGGCGCGACGACACGGAGGGCGGCGCCCCGGTCGGAAGGCACAATCTCGACACAGCGACCTCCAGGACATATGTAGGCGTGTCCGCGTGCCAATCGCTCGTATTGCTTCGCCTCGGACACGCGGACGACCCCCGTGCGATCCAATCGATCTGCAAAAGTGCTCGTGAACCTGGGCGGCATGTGCTGCGCGATCACGATCGCCGCGTCGATCTCGTCGTGCAGATGGCGAAACAGAGTGACGAGCGCGCTCGGACCACCGGTTGACGCGCCGATCACGACGACTTTGTTCGGCGCACGCTTGAGGACCACGGGCTCCCGACGCTGGATCTGACGAGATTGCGTTTCGGCCTCCGGTCGCAAACCTCCGCTGGCATCGCTTCGGAGCGCCAGCGGCGAGAGTTGTCGGATGACGCCAACCTTTTCGATGAGCTGGCGGCGCAGGCTCTCTAGGGGAGCCTCGTCATCGTGAGGTTTCGCGAGGAAGTCGATCGCTCCGAGCTCGAGGGCGCGGAAAACGTTCTCCTTTTCCGAACGCCCAGAGACTACGACGACTGGTATCGGATGGCGGTCCATCAGGAGGTGCAGGAACTCGAATCCATCGAGCCTCGGCATCTCGAGATCCAGCGTGATGAAGTCTGGCGGATTCGCTTCGACGACCCGCAACGCCTCCGCCCCATCGCCCGCCAAGTCCACCCGCTCGACCCCTTCGATCTCGCCGAGGATCGCCGCGATCGTCCGCCTGTTGAGGGACGAGTCGTCGACGACGAGTGCGTGAAGGGGGCGCACTAGACCCTCCTCGGAGGGAGGTCGGTATACGGAACCGGACGTCGGTAAACGATGTCCGTAGTGAGCTGTGCGATTTCGAACGCCGTACTCGAACGGAGCAGCGATTCGCTGTGGCCGAGCAACAGATAGCCACCTCGGTGCAGCCGCTGATAGAGGGTGTCGAGCACCTTCCGGCGCGAGGCGTCATCGAAATAGATGAGGACATTCCTGCAGAACGCGATGTCCACACGCCCCACGATCGCAGATCGGCGCTGGTTCATGAGGTTGAGGTGGCCGAAGTGGCACATCGAGCGGATACGCGGATGCACTTGCTGCCCTTCGTCGGTCTCGATGAAGTAGCGCTGGTAGTCTGGAATCATCGCCCGGAAACTCGCCGAGCCGTACGTGGCCGCGCGTGCCTTGCGAAGGACTCG
>JAHEEL010000200.1 GCA_024640745.1 Actinomycetes bacterium | reverse complement strand
GCCGCCGTGCAGCTCCTGGTCTATGCCGGCGCGGTGATGACCCTGTTCCTGTTCGTGATCATGATGATCGGCGTCGACAAGCGTGAGGATCGCAAGGAGACGATTCCGTTTCAGCGCGGCATCACCATCGTCGTTGCCCTCGGTCTTGCCGGTGTCATCATCCTTGCCGGGAGCCGGGCATGGGTCACGGGAAGCGACGCCTTCGGTCTCCCGGAACTGAACGGAACCATCGAGATCGTTGCCGACGCGCTCTTTGGAACATGGACGATCGCGTTCCTCTCGACCGTGTTCCTCCTCACGATTGCGGCGCTCGGGACGATCGCGTTGGCCCTCTTCGGGCCAACGGCCATGTCTGAGGCGGAGCGGGAGGACGGCGCATGACGGTCACCGTTGCGTGGTACATGACGCTTGCCGCAGTGCTCTTCTCCATGGGAGCCGCCGGTGTGCTGCTGCGGCGCAATGCGCTGGTGATGTTCATGTCGATCGAGCTGATGCTCAACTCGGTCAACCTGACCTTCGTGGCGGCCGGCCAAGAGCTCGGGCTGATCGAGGGCCAGGTTGCGGCATTGTTCGTGATGGTCGTGGCCGCGGCCGAGGTCACGGTGGGCTTGGCCATCCTCGTCGCCGTGTTCCGTCGCCGCAGCACCGCCAACGTGGACACCCTCTCGGAGCTGAAGGGATGAGCGCGTGATCGACTACCTCTGGCTGCTCATCGCTTTGCCCCTGCTCGGATCGGCCACCCTGATCCTCCTCGGCAAGCGCTTCGGCGAACCAGCATCCGGCTGGTTCGCGTCGGCGCTCGTCGTGATCCCGTTCGTCATGGCTGCGATTCTGACGGTGCCGTTCATCACCGGAGGCGAGCCCGAGATCGTGTTCGTGTTCTCCTGGATTCCCATGGTTGGGGCGAACGCGTCGCTCCTATGGGATCCGCTGTCGGCGCTGATGACGCTGATCGTCACGGGTGTTGGCGCGTTGATTCACATCTACTCGGTCGGCTACATGCACGGAGACGACCGCTATCCCCGCTTCTTCAGCTACATGAACCTCTTCATCGCGTCGATGCTGACACTCGTGCTCGCCGACAACTTCGGGCTCATGTTCGTCGGATGGGAGCTCGTCGGCCTCTCGTCGTATCTGCTCATCAGCTTCTGGTTCGTCAAGCCGTCGGCGGCCGCGGCAGGCAAGAAGGCCTTCATCGTCAACCGAATCGGGGACTGGGGCTTCCTGGTCGGGCTCATGTTGATCTTCGCTGCCTTCGGCACCCTCGACTTCGGCGTCGTGTTTGGTGAGGCCGCCGGTGTGCTGAGCGTCGGGATGGCGACGGCGATCACGCTGCTGCTGTTCGTCGGGGCGACCGGCAAATCCGCCCAGATACCGCTCTACGTCTGGCTCCCGGACGCCATGGAGGGCCCGACCCCGGTCTCCGCTCTGATCCACGCCGCAACCATGGTGACCGCCGGCGTCTACATGGTCGCCCGTTCGGCTGCGCTCTTCGAACTTGCCCCCGTCACGCTTGCGATCGTTGCCTCGGTGGGGGCGTTGACCGCCCTGTGGGCCGCGACCATCGCCATCGGCCAGCGCGATATCAAGCGTGTCCTCGCCTACTCGACGATCAGCCAGCTCGGATACATGATCATGGCTGTTGGCCTGACCGCTTTCACGGCCGGCATCTTTCACCTCATGACCCACGCCTTCTTCAAGGCGCTGCTGTTCCTCGGTGCCGGCTCGGTGATCCACGCTATGGCCAACGAGCAGGACATGTGGAAGATGGGCGGTCTCCGCAAGTACATGCGGATCACGTTCGTGACCATGATCGTTGCCTGGCTCGCGATCAGCGGCCTCTTCCCGCTCTCGGGCTTCTGGTCGAAGGACGAGATCCTCGGGTCGGCATTTGCCAAAGGCGGCTTCTTCACCATCCTGTGGGGCATTGGCGTCGCAACGGCCCTGCTCACGGCGTTCTACATGACGCGCCTCATCATCCTGACCTTCTTCGGCGAGGAGCGCTGGGACGGCGACGTGCATCCGCACGAATCGCCCTCGACGATGACGGTCCCGCTCATCGTCCTCGCAGTACTCTCTGCAATCGCCGGCCTTTTCAATACTCCGGTGCGGCTCACGCTCGAGCACTTTCTCGAGCCAACATTCGGCGTAGTAGAGCAGGTCCATCCACCGGAAGGCTTCACCCTCTGGGCGCTCGCGCTGACATCGCTGGTCGTGGTGATCATCGGTATCGTCATCGCCTACTTGCGCTACGGGCGCGGCGAGCTCCCGACCGAAGAGGGAGGCTATTGGGCCGCAGCCCTCGACGGCTACGGCGTCGACGGGCTGTACGGAAGAGTCATCGTGGCGCCCGGCAAGGCGATTGCGACCTGGTCTGCGAAGGTCCTCGACCTGAAAGTCATCGACGGCATTGTGAACGGCCTCGGTTCGGCGACTCAATCATTCGGTTCATCGCTACGGACCCTGCAGACCGGCTGGGTGCGCTCGTACGGCGCGGCGATCGTCGCGGGCACGCTCGGGGTCGTGGTCTGGCTCCTCTGGCAGGGGGGCGCGTTCTGATGGAGCTCACCGTCCTCGTCCTGCTGCCGTTGCTCGGAGCCATCGTGGTCGCGTTGCTTCCCAAGCGTCGCCCCGAGTTGGTCTTCCCCGTGTCCATCGGCGTCAGCATCCTGCCGCTTGCGGCCTCCGTCTGGATCCTCGTGAACTTCGTATCCGGCGATCCCCTGTTCCAATTCACCGAGGACTACGTCCTCTCGGAGACCTTCGGGTTCGGTTGGCGCCTCGGCGTCGACGGGATCTCGTTGTTCATGATCGTGCTCACCGGCATCCTCATGCCCTTGGCGATCGCGGCGTCGAAGTCGATCACCGAGCGCCCGAGGCAGTTCATGGTGGCGATGCTGGTCCTCGAGACCGGGTTGCTCGGCGTATTCTTGGCGCTCGACCTGCTCCTGTTCTTCGCCTTCTTCGAGATCGTGCTCGTCCCGATGTATCTGCTCATCGGGATCTGGGGATCCGACAACCGCCTCTACTCGGCGATCAAGTTCGTCCTGTTCACCGCGTTCGGCTCGATCTTCCTCCTCGCCGGCATCATCGTGCTGGCGATCGAGGGTGGCGATGCAACGGGTGCCGCGACGTCGTTCGATTTCCGCACCATGCTGTCCCTCGACCTGTCGACGACGATGCAGGTCTGGCTCTTCCTGGCGTTCGGCATCGCGTTTGCGATCAAGGTGCCGATCTTCCCGTTCCACACGTGGCTGCCGGATGCGCATACGGACGCACCGACAGCCGGCTCGGTGATCCTGGCCGGCGTGCTGCTGAAGATGGGGACCTACGGGTTCCTCCGCTTCAACCTCACGCTGTTTCCCGACGCGTCGGTCGATCTCGCGGTGTACATCGGCATTCTCGGTGTCATCGGCATCGTCTACGGTGCTGCGGTCGCGATCGTCCAGCCCGACATCAAACGGCTCGTCGCCTACTCCTCGGTCAGCCACATGGGGTTCGTTGTGCTCGGCATCTTTGCGCTGACGAGCCAGGGTCTCTCCGGTGCCGTCTTCATCATGATCAGCCACGGCCTCGTCACCGGCGCGCTGTTCCTGCTGATCGGGATGATCTACGACCGTCGCCACACGCGCCTCATATCGGAATACGGGGGCCTGGCGGCCGTCATGCCGATCTACGCCGGCATCTTCCTCTTCATGGCGTTCGCGTCGATCGGCCTGCCCGGGCTGTCCGGCTTCGTCGGCGAGTTCGGCGTTCTGCTCGGGAGCTATCTGACGCTGCCGGCGCTCACGATCATCGCCGGTTCCGGCGTCATCCTTGCGGCCGTCTACATGCTGTGGGCGTATGAGCGCGTGTTCACCGGCCCGCTCACGAATCCCAAGAACGAGGGCCTGTCGGACCTCGGGTTCCGCGAACTCGCGATCCTCGCGCCGCTGATCGTCATCGTCATCGGCAT
>JAHEEL010000199.1 GCA_024640745.1 Actinomycetes bacterium | reverse complement strand
GACCCCGACCGTCGACACGGTCACGGATCGTGCCGACATGCCGGCGACATCGATCAGTCGCCGGAGTGATTCGCGAACTCGGTCGTAGTTGGCGAGCGGCTCTCCCATTCCCATGTAGACCACGTTGGTCACGCGATTGGGGCAGTCGCGGATGGGGAACCGCCGGAGGTAGGCATTGGCATAGGCGACCTGAGCGAACATCTCACCTGCGTCGAGGTGACGGTCGAAGCCGAACTGCCCGGTTGCGCAGAACGTGCAGGCCATTGCGCAGCCAACCTGTGACGAGATGCACAACGTCGTGCGACTCGGGTATCCCATGAGCACGGACTCGATCGCCGACCCGTCGGGTGTGCGGAACAACCACTTGCGAGTCCGGCCGGCATCCGCGCTCTGGTCGATCTCGACGTCGAACGGCCAGAGATCGTCGCCGATGTTCTCCCGCAGCGACGTCGGTAGATTCGTCATGTCGTCGGCGGTGAGCACCGGCGAGCGATACAGCCACCGCGTGAGTTGCTTCGAGCGAAACGCCGGTTCGTCGGCGAGCGACGAACCGAGATCCTCGGGTGCAAGCAGATACGGTGAAGTGCCGCTCACGTGTGGTCGGCGGCTTGCTCCATCCATGACGCGGCCACCGACTCCGACACGCCTGCGGCGCCTGCGACGGCCGCCACATCTGCGGCGGCGAGCTCGGCAAAGGACGTGACGCCGGCTTCAGCGAGACGCTCGGAGTACACCGGGCCGATGCCCTTCACTTCCGTGAGATCGTCTTCAGCACCGGAATCGGCGTTACCGGCGCCGGCAGTTCCCGTCCGGAATCTCGGCGGCGGGCCTTCGGGAATCTCCGGAGCAGGGAGGAGCTTGTCCCGGAGCGCCCACACGGCTGCACCGAGGCCGATGACGACGCCTCCAATCCGGAGGACCTGCTTGAGTGGTTGATTCATACCGGCGATGATACCGCAACCGGATCAGCCGATGCAGGCCGGAACGCTGCTCCAGACGGTCCAGGGCGAGCGCCAGTCTTTACCGATCCGATCGTAGTAGTCGGCTAGATAGGCACCGGCGGCGATGTTCGCTTCACCGTTGAACGGGCTGGCGACGAGTCCGGAGCTGTCGACGAAGCCGGCGCCTTTCGCACGACTCGCCCAGTAGGTGGCGGAATGCTGCAGGAGTCCGAGATAGCGTCCGGCGTTCGATGCGGTCGGGTCGCCCTTGGATTCGTAGGAAATGATGCCAAGAACGCAATCGACCCTGTCGGCGCTCCAATGCTTCGCAACATCCGCTCGCCAGGCCTCGACATCCCGCCGGCCCCCAGCGTCGGCCGGCCACTGCGGCGAGTAGCCGCTCGATGGCGCGTTGGTCGTGGTCGTCGTCGAGGGAGCCTCCGTCGTGGGCGTGGTCCCGCTGGATGACGCCTTCGTGGTGGTGGTCGATGGCGCGTTGGTCGTGGTGGTCGTATCCGGGGCGTCGTAGGTGACGACGATCCGGACCGTGGTTTCGTTGCCGGCGGCGTCACGCGCCGTGAACGATGCGCCGTTCTTCCCGGGCGCAAGCACGAGATTGATGGCCCAGTCGCCGGCTTCGTCCGTCTCCGCTTCATACGGCCCGGAGAAGACCTCGGAGCCGCGTTCGGTGACGCCTGTGAACTCGATGACGCGGCTCGTCACGGTGGCGCCGTCTTTCGGCGAGAGCACCTGGAGGGCCGGAGGCGTCGTGTCGGCCGCTGCCGTCGAAGCGACGGGCTCAGGTTCGGCGGTCGTCGTTGTCTCGGCCTGCGATGTGCTCGTGGTCGCTGCTTCGACGGATTCCACGGAGGTCGGTGTTTCGTCGTCGGCGGCATCCGTGGTGGTGGAGGAGGGCTCTGCAACGGCAAGCGTCGTCGACGTTGCGAGGTCCGCCGCGCGAACCGGAGCAACCGCAAGGGCGAGGACGGCCGAAGCGACCCTTCCGGAGATCGGATACGCCATATCGAGCGTTTCGACCGTCGTTGGCTCCTCCGCGGAATCCGATCCCCCCGGGGTGAACGCGGCAAGCCCGATCGTCGCGATGAGCGCGATGATCAGGAGACCAGCGAGTACGAGTGGGATGCGAGATCGCACGAGTGTGATGCTCCGCCTTCTGCCGTATCGGGGGGAGGCCGCCAACGTCTCCGATCCCCCAGCCGGGACAGGGGACAGCGCTCGCCCGCCTTGTGTCGGGCAGGCTATCGGCGGGTCTTGCGTACGGCAAGCCCGTTTGAACCATAATTTGGAAAGACTCACTGCGCTGCATGGGAAGCGCGCGCGTGAACGGCCAACGAGGAGCGCGCCGACGGCGACGAGGCCCGGCCGTTCACGTCAGCCGGGGGACGGCCGGGAGGCGAGCGCGGCCGACGTCGAAACGCGCGGGTCGGCAGAGCCTTCGACGGTGTCGCCGATCGTGATGGTCGAGACCGGACCCCAGCCTGCCTCCCAAGCGCCGACCGGCTGGAGACGGTGAGCCATCCGAGAAAGCTGCGCCATGGTGGATGCGGCATACCTCGGCTCGTAGGAGATGGGTGGGACGTCGCCGGAGGCGAGGTCGCGGATCGCCCACCGCGGAAGGCCTTGCGCAATGGCCGGGCGAGCACCCGCCCAGAGTTGGTTCGCGGCCACTTGGGCGAGCAACTGAGGTTGCTGGTCGCCGCCGCGCGTGCCGAGGACGAGTCGGGCCTCGTCGCCGTCGGTCCAGAGCGTCGGCGCGAGCGTGTGGAGGGGCCTTCGGCCTGGTGAGAGCTCGTTCGGGTGTCCGGGGCGGAGGTCGAATCCGGCGCCGCGGTTGTGGAGCCATACTCCGGTGGCCCCGGCGGACCGGCCGCTGCCGATGCCCCAGAAGTTCGACTGGATGAACGAGACCACCATGCCGGAGGCATCACGTGTAGCGAGGTACGCGGTGCCTCCCGGTGCCGGTCGGGGCGGGGGCCACCGTTGTGCGCCCTTTCCGGCGATGCGCTCGGCGCGTTCGGCGAGGCGTACGGGGTCGAGCAGGCGATCGGCGCCGAACGGTGCCGTGGTCGGATCGGACGTGACATCGGCACGTTCCCAGGCAACGGAGCGGTATGCCTCGATGAGGGCATGCTGGAATTCGCCGTTTGCCGGATCACGCGGCGGATCGAGCATCTCGAAAACGCGCAGCGTGGCGAGCGTCAACCAACCCTGGCTGTTCGGCGGGACCGTCCAAGCGGTGAGGTCGAAGAGACTTGCGGCAATCGGGACCACCCACTCGGCTTGCCGTCGCTCGAGATCCTCCAGGATCACCGTGCCGTCCGTCGCTTCGATGATGCCCGTTCCGACGTCGCCGAGATAGAACGCTTCACGCCCACCGGTAGCAATGGTCTCGAGGGTCGCGGCGAGAGCGGGCCTTCGCAGCGCTGTTCCCGGCGCCGGACACGCCCCGTTCGGATAGAGCGAGGCTGCCGACGCTTGCCCGGCGATCAGCCCACTCATGGCCTGCAGGGAATCGGCGAGCTCGCGCGAGACCGGGAAGCCACCGGTTGCGAGTTCGATCGCCGGAGCGAGGTCGTCCGCCAGCGTGACGGTCGAGTATCGCTCGACGAGCGTTTCCCACCCGTCGACGCAGCCCGGCACGGTGATCGACCATCGACTGCGGAGTGGAATCTCCGTCAGGCCGGCTCGCCGCAGCTCGGCGGCGTCGGACCTGGACCCCGCCCGACCCGAAGCGTTGAGGCTCGCCGGGGATCGGTCACCGGGCTGATGGACGATGGCGAAGAGATCTCCTCCCGGTCCGCAGGTGTCGGGCGCGACCACGCCGAGGACGGCATCGGCAGCGATCGCACCGTCGATGGCGGTGCCTCCGGCGTCGATGACCCGAAGTGCTGCCTGTGAGGCGAGGTAGTGCGGGGTCACCGCCACGGCCGTGTTCGTTGGGAGGATTCCGGTGGAAAGGTGAGCGTCCGGACCCCTCGCGGGATCGGTCATGCCTCGA
>JAHEEL010000198.1 GCA_024640745.1 Actinomycetes bacterium | reverse complement strand
ATACCTGGACTCCCACGGCGACGGACCTGGCATCCGTCTATCCGGCGTTCCGGGCCTATGAGCTCCCGGTGATCTCCCGCATGTACCGGCCCGCCTCCGGCTTCATCGACGGCGGCATGCGCGCCGGCATTCCCGATCCGTTGGTACGCGATGCGACCATCACGCTCTATCTCGATCGGAAGCGGTTCCTCGCAGATCTCGGCATCGAGTCGGTCTCCGAGATCGTTCCGATGCTCGTGACGCCCGCCGGGCGCATCCTGTGGCGAACCACGGGACGATGCACCGAGGCGGCGGACCGATCCCTCCGCGACGCCGTGGCCGCTTCGTTGTAGCAGCGAACGCGTGCCCCTCTGCGTTCGAGCATCAGCTCGGACGCGTCTCTCCCACACCCGAGCGGGAGACGAAGAACGACGTGCACGTTTTGCCCGAATCGTGACGATGAGCGCTCGTCGCGCAACGGCCGTTTGGCCCTTGTTGGACGGCGGCGGTCGGTCCACGATGGGTGGTCGAGTGACAGAAGGGGTTGGACTGTGAGCGCAGGACGGATTGTCGCCATCATCGCCGGCGTCGTGGTGGGCCTGATTTCGATCGGCTTCTTGATCGCAGGAGCGTTCCTCACGATCGCGTACGCAGTGACCGCCGAGGACGACGGGTACTTCGATACGTCGCCAAAACGGTTCAGCACCGCAACGGTGGCGATCACAACCGAGGAGGCCGATCTGACGGCCGATCCAGCGCCGCCGCAGTGGTTGTGGGACTCTATCGACTTCTCGCTGCGGTTCCGGGTGGTGGGATCGGCTCAAGACGTCTTCCTGGGTGTCGGACGAGAGGCAGACGTCGATGCCTATCTCGGATCGGCCGCCTACGACCAGGTGCGAGAGATCCGGCCGAGTGAATCGGTCCAATACCGCAGCTTCCCCGGAACGAGTTCGATCGAGCCACCCGTCGACCAGGACTTCTGGGTCGCTGCGGCTGCCGGATCAGGCCCGCTGGATGTCGTGTGGGATGTGAGTGAGGGATCCTGGGTCGTCGTGCTGATGAACGCCGACGGCTCGCCCGGCGTCGTGGCCGACGTCGCCGTGGGAGCGAAATCTGCGATCCTCCTGCCGATCGGCATCGCGCTGCTCGCCATCGGTTTCGTGCTGTTCGTCATTGCGCTCGTGATCATCGTCCTTGCAGCGGTCGTCGGACGCAGTGCTGCGGAGGAGCGTTCGGCCGCCGAGGCACTTCCCGCTCGCCCCGAGCCCGTGCTTGTGGAGGCAGCGATCGACTCGCCGCTTTCTCAGTGGCTCTGGCTTGTCAAGTGGTTCCTGGCGATCCCGCACTACATCGTGCTGGCGTTCCTCTGGATCGCGTTCGTCGTCCTCACGTTCATCGCGTTCTGGGCGATCCTGTTCACGGGCCGATACCCCGAGGGGCTCTTCTCGTTCAACGTCGGCGTTTTGCGTTGGAGTTGGCGCGTCATGTACTACGCGAGCACGGGAGGTCTCGGAACCGACCGATATCCACCGTTCACGCTCAGCGACGTCCCCGACTACCCGGCTCACTTCAACGTGGTGTATCCCGAGCGCCTCTCGCGAGGCCTGGTGCTGGTGAAGTGGTGGCTGCTCGCCATCCCGCACTACATCGTCGTCGGAATGCTGGTTGGGGGCGCGTACGGTTGGGGCGTTGACCGCCGATGGGGCGGTTCCGTGTGGACCGGTGGTCTGCTTGGAATCCTGGTATTGGTTGCCGCCGTGATCCTGCTGTTCACCGCCCGGTATCCGCGACCGTTGTTCGATCTCATCATCGGGCTCAACCGGTGGGTGCTGCGCGTCGCAGCGTACGCCGCGCTGATGACGGACCGCTATCCGCCGTTCCGCCTCGACCAGGGTGGATCGGAACCGGCGATCGCCGAGTACGCAGACCGGTCATAGCGAATCCGTCGGCGCCGCGTTGCGCCACTGGTCGGTATCGTGCCGGTCGATGGCGGGACGAGCACAGGCCCTGAAAGCGCTGATCCTCGGAGGCGTTGCGTGGAACACCATGGTGTTCCTCGACGCGTTTCCCGATGCGCGGCCACAGACCGTCTTCGCCCGCCGGTCGCATGAGGCGGTGGGTTCGAGCGGGGCCGGCAAGGCCATGAACCTGCGGCACCTCGGCGCCGACGTCACCCTCTGGGGGCTGATCGGCGATGACGAGCCGGGACGGCGGATCCGACGTGAGGTGGAAGAGCGCGGGATCGATTTCGTGGGCGTCACCGACCCGCGCGGCACGGCGCGCCACGTCAACCTCATGGACGCCGCGGGTGGTCGGATCTCGATCTTTGCCAATGCTGGATCCGACACTTTCGATGTCGACGTCTCCCTCGTGGAAGGCGTGGCCGCGTCCTCGGATCTCGTGTCCGTGACGGCCTTCAATCACTGCCGCCCGTTCCTCCCGATGCTGAAGGAGACCGGCACGCCGATCTGGGTCGATCTCCACGACTACGACGCAGTCGACCGGCACCACGACGCGTTCATCGACGTTGCCGATGGTCTGCTGATGAGCTCGACCGCCATGCCGGATTGGCGGCGCTTCCTCGAGCGCCGGGTTGGCGCCGGCACCGGCGTTGCCCTCTGCACGCACGGCTCGGCCGGGGCGAGCGGGCTCAGCGCGGAAGAGGGGTGGGTGGATGTGCCGGCGGCGCCGGTCGACGAGGTCGTCGACACGAACGGCGCCGGCGACGCCTTCTTCGCCGGATTCGTCGTTGCCCGACACGCCGGCGCGAGCTTCATCGATGCCCTGCACGCAGGCGCCGCAGCAGCATCCGCGACGATCCAGTCGCCCGACCTGGCGCCCCAACCGCTCGCGCCTGATTAGTGGAAATGGGCTTGCCATATATACCCAAGTGCACAACGAAGTAGCCCGATGAGCGACATCAGCAGCCAGGTTCTCCCGATACTCCTACTCATCGCCATCGGCTACGGGCTGCGACGAACCGGCTTCATCTCGGATGGCACCGTTGGCGACCTGAGGAAGATCGTCGTCAACCTCGCGCTGCCGGCCGTCCTGTTCACCGCGTTCCTCGAAATCGACTTCGACGTGAATGACGCCGCCATCGTCGTTGTCACGTTTGCGATCTGCATGGTGCTGTACGGAGTCGGCAAGGCGCTCCAGCCGCGGTTCGGCTCCGGCCACGAGTACTTCCCGTTTCTGATGACGGGATTCGAGTCGGGCATGCTCGGGATCAGCCTCTTCGGCAGCGCCTACGGCCTCAGCCGGGTCGGCTACTTCGCCGTCGTCGACTTGGGCCATGAGTTGTTCATCTGGTTCGTCTTCCTGGCACTGCTGTTGGCCAGGCGCGACGGCATCCGGACTCCCGGTCGCCTCCTCGGCGCATTCATCCGATCGCCGGTGATCATCGCGATCCTCACTGGTATCGCCGCCAGCCTGCTCGGCTGGCGTGATGCCCTCTACGACGGCCCGATCGTGGGCGGGGTGATGAACACCCTTGTGCTTCTCGCTGCCCTCACCGTTCCGCTGATTCTGCTGATCGTCGGCTACGGGATCCGCCTCGACCGGCAGGGCGCACGCGAGGCCCTTGTCCCCGTGGCGATCCGACTCGCGATCGTTCTGCCGTTCGCCCTGCTACTGCCCGTTCTCCTGATGAGCTCGCTCCTCGACGGCAACGAGTACACGCAGGCGGCGCTGTTCACACTGCTCATCCTGCCGCCGCCGTTCATCATCCCCCTCTACATGAAGCCGGGCATGCCGGACGAGCAGCGATACGTGAACAACGTGCTCAGCCTCTACACAATCGTCTCGATCGTGCTGTTCGTCGCCTATGTCGTCGTCGATTCGGCGTAGAACCCTCGCCCGATCGCCGAACACCGCCGCTTCGACGGGGTGGGGATGTCATCGTTCGCCCGCCGTCGTCGCAGGAATCGATGAGGCTCGATCGGATCGGTGCGGTGGTTCCCGCGGCGGCGATTTCGGCGGCGA
>JAHEEL010000197.1 GCA_024640745.1 Actinomycetes bacterium | reverse complement strand
ACCGGAGACGATGTGCATCACATGCGAGTACCGCTCGATGACCATCAGATCGTCGACCTTGACGGTGCCGAACTCGCACACCCTGCCGAGGTCGTTTCGCGCAAGGTCGATGAGCATCACGTGCTCAGCCCGCTCCTTGGGGTCGGCGAGGAGTTCCGCTTCGAATCCTGCATCCTCGTCCGCGTCCCGCCCGCGCGGTCTGGTTCCCGCAATCGGGCGGCTGTACGCAACGCCGTTGCGGACTCGGGTCATCAGCTCCGGTGATGAACCCGCTATCGAGAGGTCCGCATGGCGGACGAAGTACATGAACGGCGACGGGTTGACCAGGCGCAGCGCGCGGTAGACCGCGAAGGCATCGCCGTCGAAGTCGACGTCGAAACGGATCGACGGGACGATCTGGAATGCGTCACCGGCGTTGATGTGCTCGATCGATCGGCGAACCGACGACTCGAAGGCGTGGCGCTCGGTGTTGGCTTCAGCCGCCGCCGGCACGTCGAACGGCGGGCGGGCACCGGGGGTCGATCTCGACGCAGCAGTGAGGCGGTCGAGGTCGCGCTCGATCGCGGCACGCCCCGCCTCGTACGCTCCCCCGGGGTCGTTGCCGACCACGACGTTGCGAATCATGAGGATGGTGTCGCGGAATCGATCGATGGCGGCGACCGCGCCGCCGACATGCCAGACCATTTCGGGCAGGTCGCGGTCGTCCGGCGGTGCGGCGGGGAGCGTTTCGATGTAACGAACCGCGTCGTACGCGAGATAGCCGACGAATCCGCCGTGCAACGGCGGCGCGTCCCCGGGGAAACCGCACTCCTCGCCGGCGGGGGCGGTGTAGCGGTCGGCGAGTCCCTGGAGGACCTCGAGCGGGTCTCCCGCTGGGAGTTCAATGTCCGCACCACCCGCCTCCGTCAGGCCGCGGCGCGATACCACCGTGAAACTCGGATCCCACCCGACGAACGACCAACGCGCCCATCGCTCCCCGCCCTCCACCGATTCGAGCAGGAATCCGTCGTCTTCACCGACGAGTGCCTCGAACACCGACACCGGGGTTTCGCGATCGCCGAGCACCTCAACGGCGATCGGCACCACCGAATAGGCTTCGGCGAGCTCGACGAACCGTTCCTTCGTCAGCGAAATCTGCATGTGGTCACGTTAGGGCGGTTCGAGGCCCGATCGTGCCCGCGCGGCTCAGCGTCAGGACTCGGCGAGGCGATCGAGTCCGAGCCATTCCAGGAGATCGGCGAAGTAGCCGGACACGTTCGCAATCCGGCCCGTGATCAACAACACGCCGAACAGCGCGAGCATGATGCCGGAGAACACGGTGATTGCCGTGAAGTGACGCTTCACCCAGTCGAATGCTGAGAACGCCTTGGCAAGCAGCAGCGAGGTGATGAGGAAGGGGATTCCGAGCCCGAGCGAGTAGAAGAAGAGCACGAGCATGCCCTCGTAGACCGTCTCGGAGGTTGACCCGAGGAGCAACGCCGACGCGAGAAAGGGCCCGATGCACGGTGTCCATCCGAAGGCGAACGCCGCACCCATGATCGGCGGCCCGAGGTAGCCGAAGCGACCGGCGCCGTGTGAATCGACCCGCCGCTCTCGCATGATCGGCAGCAGCCACGAGGGCGTCCAGACGGCAGTGACGGCAATGAACAGTCCCATGGCCACGATGACCCATCCGGCAATGACGCTGAAGATCGGCTTAGCGAGCCAGGCCGACACCGAGGTGGCCGTCGCCCCGAGCGCAACGAACACAACGGTGAAGCCGAGCACGAACAGGCCGGTCATGCCCACCACGCGCCGCATCGACACGTTCCCCTCCGAGAGATCCTGCATCGAGTAACCGGACATCAAAGAGATGTAGCCGGGGAGGAGGGGCAGGACACACGGCGAGAGGAACGATGCGGCGCCGGCGAACACCGCCGCGATGAGATTGACTTCGGTCAGGGGAACCTCCGAACCGCCTCGGACCACGGAAACGGTACTGGTCCACGGTTTGTTCCCAATCGGAATTCGCCGCACCGACGGGTAGGCTGCCGTGTCCCATCCCCTCACCGCGATCTGCGCATGCCGCTCCCCAGATTCCTCAATCCCACCGACTCGTTCAACACCACCGACCGGAGAATCGTCTTCCTCCTCGGCATCGTGGCGTTCGTGGCCGGCTACGGCGGAGCGCAGATGGCGCACACCCTCCCCTTCGCGCGTCTCTCGTTGGGATTGACCGAGGGGAACATGAGCATCGTATTCGCCATTGTCCGTGCAGTCTCGCTCCTTGCCGTCGGCTTCTCGATCGTGGCGGACCGGCGTGGCCGAAAGGAACCGCTGATCATTGCGTTCTCGTTGATGTCGTTGAGCAGCCTGCTGACGGCGTTCGTCCCGGTCACGGCCATCTACGTGGTCTCCCAGTCGATCGTGCGGGTCGCGGTTGTTGCCATCGCGGCGCTGGGAATGGTGCTGCTCGCCGAGGAGCTGACGCCGGGGATCCGCGCCTACGGTATGGGCCTGTACGGCCTCGCCGGATCTCTCGGCGTCGGCACTGGCCTGCTGCTCCTTCCCATTGCCGAGGGCGCCGACTCGGCGTGGCGGATCCTCTTCGCCCTTGCGGGACTCGGCCTACTCGCGGTCCCAATGCTGATGCGCTTCCTTCCGGAGAGCCGCGCTTTCCGCCGCGGGACGCCGATCTCCTTCATCGCGGCGCTCCGCATGGGTCTCGGGAAGCACTTCTGGCCGATCGCCGGGGTGTCGTTCTTCGTATCGGCCTTCTCTGCTCCCGCCTTCGACTTCGTCCTCGAGCGATTGATCAACGATCTGGAGTGGCAGGCGAGCGCCGCGCGATTCCTGCTCATCGTTGCGAGCGGGCTCGGCGCGCTCGGCCTCCTCATCGGCGGACGCATGGCCGATCGCTCCGGACGGAAGCCCACGGCGCTGGTCGCTCTGGCGCTCGGCCTCATCGGCGGTGTGGGCTTCTACCTCCTCGACTCCGGATGGTTCCTCGCCGCGTCGATCTTCATCGCGACGCTCGGAGCCACCATGCTGACGCCGGCGCTCGGAGCGATGCGAGCCGAACTGTTTCCCACGCGGGTCCGCGCGACCTCGGCCGCCTGGGTCACGAACGTCGCGATCGTCGGCAGCATCAGCGGGTTCCTCGTCGGTGGAGCGCTCATCGATCGCATCGGACTTCCCAACACGGTCGCATCGCTCGGCGCCGGCCTGCTCATTGCGATGGCTCTGATCCTCACGCTCCCTGAGACGAAGGGGATGGACCTGATTCGCTCGAGGCGAAGCGCACGCCGTACCACCACCACAGGGTCGTAGCGCGCACCAGCATCAGCGCCAGAATCGCGCTCCACACCCCGGCGAGCCCCCATCCGAGCGTGTTCGCGGCCACGAGTAATCCGACAGCCGTTGCTCCAGCGGTCATGGTGCTCCACGCAAGGTAGGCGAACGCCGCCGCACCGATCGCGATTCCGTCCCACACGAAGACCAGGCTGTTGATCGGCTGCATGAGGATCAGGAACGGCAGGATCGAACCGAAGGCGCCCACGACGGCTGCATCGGTTGTGAACCACGATCCGAGCCACGGCGATACGGCGGCAAGCCCCGCCGCCAGCAGAACGCCGAACACGAACCCGAGGGCGAGGAGGCGGTTCGACACCTCCCGAACGGTCGACTCCTTCCTTCCACCGAGCTCCTTGCCGACGATCGCCTGCCCGGCGATCGCAACCGCATCGATGACCAACGCCATGAAGAGCCAGAGCTGCATGGCGATCTGGTGGGCGGCGACGGCTGCCGTGCCTACCCTTGCCGCAACTACCGTCGCCGCCGTCAGGGCCGCCAGCAGCGACGCGTTGCGAACGATCAGTGCTTTCCCCGCTCCCGCGAGAAGGCCGACGGCGCGTCGCTGCGGGCGCCCAAAGCTGATCGCGAGCGCCTCGCGTCTGGTCCCGAAGAAGAGCAACGCGAACCATGCGGCGCCG
>JAHEEL010000040.1 GCA_024640745.1 Actinomycetes bacterium | reverse complement strand
CACCGTGGTACTTCCTCGGTCTCCAGGAGCTTCTCGCCTACTTCGATCCCCAGATCGCCGGCATCATCATTCCCTCATTCGGCGCGCTGGCGATCGCAATCATCCCCTACATCGACAAGAACCCGTCGGTCCGCCCGTCGCACCGGAAGCTCGCCATCATGGTTTTCACGTTCTTCATCATGGCGGCGGCCGTGCTCACCATCTTTGGATCGTTCTTCCGCGGACCGGGGTTCAACTTCACCTTCCCGTGGGAAGACGGCATCTTCTTCGACGATCTCAAATCGCTGCTCGAATGAGGACTCCCACGTGAGCGCCACCACCATCTTCGTCGTCGGGATCATCGGGGCCGGGATTCTGACCGTGCTCGGCATCTTCGCCATCGCGATCCGGAGGGGACCCTCCGCGGGTCCGATCACGGCGGAAGAGCTCGCCGACGGCGCAACCAACCTCGAACAGCCTGCGCCGGTTGTCGTCGAGACAGAGACGAGCGACGGCAGCGAGGAAGCCTCGGCTGCGGTTGCGACGATCACCGAATCCTCGAGCGAGCCACCGCCGGATCCCCTCATCGAGAAACAGCCGCTGTCGACGGTCGAATACGGCGTGACGCGCCGAAAGTTCCTCAACCGCGCGCTCTACATCGTCTTCGGTCTGTTCCTCGCACAGTTCGCCCTCGGTGCGCTGTCCTATGTGTGGCCAAAGCTGAAGGGCGGTTTCGGCGCACCGATCAACGCAGGGAACCTCGACGAGCTGAAGGCTGCGCTCAGTGACGGAGGAACGATCACACCGGTGTTCCTCCCCGCCGCGCAGGCGTGGGTCGTGCCGTTCGAGACTTCGAATCTCGCCGGGTCCTCGTACGAAGGCGTTCCGTTTGTCGTGGCCGGAGGGGAGAGCGATGGCGTGGGGGTCATGGCACTGTGGCAACGCTGCGTGCACCTGGGGTGCCGCGTCCCCGAATGCATTCCGTCGCAAGGCTTCGAATGCCCCTGCCACGGCTCGCGCTACAACATCCACGGCGAGTACAACAGCGGTCCGGCCCCTCGCAACATGGACCGCTTCAGCCTGAGCGTCAACGGAGCCGGTGAGCTGATCATCGAGACGGGTACGGTGGTGCAGACCCCGCGCTCGAAGACGTTCACCGCGGAATACCCGCAAGGCCCGTTCTGCGTATGAGGCGCTCACCGTGACCCCCGCATTCGACCTCATCGTCATCGCCGCCGCCGAGGAGGCCGAGACCGCCTCAACCGGCAGCAGCTTCGGTGTCGGCGCGATCGTGCTCGTCGTTGTCGTTGCGTCGCTTCTGGCGTGGATGACATATCTCGTCCTCAACAGTCGTCGATCGCGCTCCACCGTTGAGGAGACACCTCCGCCCAACCAGAGTCCGTACATGTCGGACGCCGAGCTCGAGAACGTTCGCACGACCAGGGTGCTTCGCGCGGCCGTGTTCGCCGCAGCCACGCTTGCACTCGTCATTCCCGCGTATGCCTTCTACGAGTCCAACCGTCAGGCCGAGGCGGCCGAGGACATCGCCGCGCTTGCGATCGAAGAGGGCGAGCGTTGGTACAACTTCTTCGAGTGCTCGTCGTGCCACGGTCCCGACGGTGGCGGTGGAGCCGCAGCGTTCACCGAGTCGCGCAGTGGCGTCGACACGTCCTGGCAGGTCCCATCGCTCCACGACGTCCTCTATCGCTTCGATCGCGAGGAGATCCGCGATCTGATCGTCTACGGCCGGCAAGGAACCCCGATGCCGGCAAGCGGCCTCGAAGGCGGTGGCGCGATGACCGTCCAGGAAGTCGACCACGTGATCGACTTCCTCGCTTCGATCCAAATCCCACAGGTCGACGTGGTGGCAAGCACGGATCTCATCGTCACGAGCGCCCTCAATCGCATCACCGGCGGATCCGAGACGACGCAGGGGCTCATCGACCTTCAACAAGCCGAAATCGACAACGTGCTCCTCGCCCCCAACCAACTCGAAGCGGCCGGGGATCTCGGCATCGAGACCCGAGCTCTGCTCGGTGACCCTTCATCCTGCACCGAGGCCTCGGCTGCGCTCGTGTTGACGACGTGTGACGCCTCCGCCCCGGACGCGGACCGCGACGGGCTCTCCGATGTGGCGGAACCGCAACTCACGGAGATCGCTGCAGCAGCCTACGAGACGCTCACCGAACTCCTGGGCACTCTCCAGGTCGAGCAGGCCGTGTACGACATCGCTTTCGATCCGGCAACGGGATTCACCAACGAGGATCAGGACGGCCGACCGATTCCGGATCTCGACGAGGCTGAGACCATGCTGGGCGCCATCGAGGCAGATCTCCTGCTCGTCCGGGTCACGGCGGAACGACAGGAACAGTTCCTTGCCGACCTCGAGTCGGGGATGGGCTACCTCGTTGCGTCCGCCGAGGCGGAACCGTGGAACGTCGATTTCGAAGAAGTCGCTTCGGCTATGAGCGAACAAGCTGGGGTCGCCGTCTCGGCCGACGACGCCGAACGGGCCGTTGGACTGTTCAACGGCTACTGCGCCCGATGCCACACCGGCGGCTACAGCGCCGGTCCAACGTTCGAAATCGGGGCGGGAGCCGGAGCGTGGGGCCCGGCCATCAACGACGGGCGATCCGTGGCTCAGTTCCCCGTATTCGAGGACCAGGTGGACTTCATCATCAGGGGAAGCACCGCCAACGAGGCCTACGGTGTCAACGGCCTGGGAAGCGGCCGGATGCCCGGCTTCGGCCCCTCGCTCAGCAGGGCCGACATCGAACTGATCACGCTCTACGAGAGGTCACTGTGAGCGACCAGCGCCCATCCCCACTCCGACGCCTCGCCGGCTGCGAGCGTGGCCTCGGAACCCTGGAGATCATCGGCCTGATCGCGATGATCGCGCTGCTGCTCGCCCTGATCCCGTTCGTACGCGAGGCCGTGCAGGACGTCATTGGTGCCGTGTTCAACCGCCGGGATGAGGCAACGGGCGAGGTCACCGACTTCTCTCAGTTGATGCGCGGCGTTGTCTTCGTGGTAGGAGCCGTCTTCCTCTTCATCGGCGCCGGCTGGCTGATCCTGGCGACGAACGTCGGGAAGCACCTGGCGTTTCTGATCACCGGAAGCGCAGTGTTCGGTTGGCTGACCCTCAGCGGGATCCTCTTCGTTGTGTTCGCACCACGTGGGATCCGACCTGCGGACCTCGAAGGGCTCAACGCATTTCAGATTCGAGTGCCGGCGATCGCCCTCGCCGTCGGGGCATTCATCCTGTTCGTGATGTTCGTCATGGCGCTCGATCGATACGAGCGCGACGCTCCCGGCGAGTAGCCCGTGGGCGATCCGTTCAGCGGTGCGTCGTGGTCGATGGGCTACGGCATCGAGATGGCGCCGCCACCTCCGATCCGCCGAGCCGATGGCTCCGAGATCGAGCAACCGGGCAACGAGCGCGACTGGTGGGATGAGACGCTCGCCACTTCGCATGACGCGGGGCTCGCCGACCTCGAGGTGCTCGCAACGAGCCCGGGCGGGGTTCGCTTCTGGGGAGCAACCGGAGTCCACGAAGGTCGATCGGTCTCGCTCCGGCTCCCTCGCTTCCTCGAACGCCGCAGCGGCGATGAGATCAACGACGAGCTGATGGTGAACGTCGAAGCGCGTGCGCTCGACCCCGCCCTCGGCATCTGGGTGATGGAGTCGCCGGCAAAGTGGTTCCGAGGCCGAAGAGCGTGGGCGCTGAACCGCCCACCGTTTGAGACGCGAGACGCCGCGTTCGATGCGTATGCGGCATCGTGGGCGTGGGACTGTTCGATGACCCCCGACGCGCTCCGAGCCGCATTGGCCCCGATACTCCCGATCATCCGGACCATCCTCGATACCCAGCCCGGCGCCATCGTGACCGATTCCGGTATCAGCACGTGGATACCGTTCGATGACGTGCCGGACCGCCTCCCAGCTCTGCTGGCGGTCTCGGCAGAACTCGTAGCGTCGAAGAAGACGCAAGACCCGAGACGCTTGGCCGAGACACGAGACACGAGATACGAGATACGCGACCCGGGAGAGGAGTCTTCTGTCTAGCGCCTGGGCCAGACGCGAGACACGAGACACGGCCTCGGGTCCTTTCTGCTCCTCCGCCACTGCCGCAGGCTGCTACTGCTCGAGCGCGCTCTTCTGCAGGTGATAGGCCAGGATCTGAAGCTCCGTCGAGAGATCGACGACGCGTACTTCCGCTTCGTCGACGCGGACGACGGTCGGGGCGAAGTTGAGGATCGACCGAACGCCGGCGGCGGCCAGGCGCTCGCCGACGGCCTGGGCCTGGCTCGACGGCGTGGCAATGATCCCGATCTCGATGTCGCGTTCGTCGACGACGGTCTCGAGATCGGTCAGCGCTTGGACGGTCGTTCCACCGATTGCGCCGCCGATCCGGCGCGCGTCGACATCGAGGATGGCCGCAATCGAGAAGCCCCACTCGCCAAAGCCGCCGTAGCTCGCGAGCGCTCGCCCGAGGTTGCCCGCCCCGACGATGACCACCGGAAAGTCATGCGTGAGTCCGAGGGCCTGTCGGATCTCGGCACGAAGTGCGTTCACTTCGTATCCGACGCCGCGTACGCCTTGCGCCCCGACCAACGAGAGGTCCTTGCGAACCTGGGCGGCATTGACGCCAGCCGTCCTGGCGAGGTCTTCGGACGAACACGTGCCGGTTCCCGTACGCATCGCCAGACAGCGGAGATAGACCGGCAGACGAGCGACGGTTGCGTCCGGGATGTGCATCCTCATCGATTGCAGACTACCGGACCACGTTGAGCGCCTCTACTCAACGGCGACGTTCGCACATCTCGAGACCGCCGAAACCGGTATCGTCGCCGCATGCGTCCGTTCACCGCGATCGTCGTCATCGGCCTCATCATCCTCATCATCGGCGCATTCGCCGTGAAGCTCGCGTCGACCGGATTGACGCCCTGAGCGTCAGGGAGCGTCGCCCACCGCGGTGATCGGGATCTGCGTTCGCCGGGACGGCCGAAGCCCCACCGCAGAACGCACCACCAGTGAATAGCGCTCGTCGGCCCGTCCACCCCGGACTGCCAGGGCGAGCTGGCCGTAGGAATCGACGTGGAGCAAGCCGTCGCCGGCTTCCACATCCCCGTAGGTCGCGCACCACCGGATCAGGCGATCCACGCCGCCCACGGTCATTGCCAGTTCATCGCCCGGCTCGATACCGAGCGATTCGAGGTCGGCCGGGGTGACATTGGTCTGCGCGTTCCCGAAGTGGTCGATCCACAGCACCTCGCCGAGCACGCCTCCGAGTCCGTCCGCCTCGACGAGGGGGATCAGCATCGGCGCGACCGTTCCGGGGTCCACGGCCGGCCCGAGGTCGTCGATGGCTGCTTCGCCGGCTGCAAGGACGGCGGCAGCGGGGCCGAAGACATCGCGACCGTGGAAGGTCTCGCCCTCGGCGGGAAGGCGAAAACGAAGATCCTCGATCGACACGATGAGGTCGGCGCCTCCCACGATCGCAACCGCCGGAGCGAGGAGCCCGTTGTCGGGACCAACGAAGAAGCCCCACGGCGTGCGAGCGGCGATCGCCCGCCGTTCGGTCCCGACACCGGGATCGACCACGGCGAGCGCCACACCTTCCGGCAGATACTGGATCGACCGCAACAACGCGAGCGCCGCACCATGGATGTCACCGGGAGCAAACTCATGCCCGATATCGATCACCCGCGCCTTGGGAGCAATCCGGGCAATGACCCCGTGCACCACTCCAACGAACTCATCGGATCGCCCGAAGTCGGACAAGAACGAGATGGGAAGCGTCATATGGCCGCAAGCGTAGTGAGGGGCGACGCAGCGGAGTACCGCCGAATCGAGAATCGAGATCCGAGACACGAGACACGAGACACGAGACCCGGACCCGAGACGCTCGAACCGGCGTTCTTGTCGAGCCTCTACCGTCCCATCGGCGTCGCGCCACCGCGACCTGCCGGTCGCGACGTGGGTGCGCCGTCGTCGAACGCCGGACAGGCCCGTACGATGTTCACCGATGAAGACCCGCCGGTCTGCAACCGTGGCACCACCGGGCGACGCGCTGTGATGACGACGCTCGTTCCCGACGCGCGCCGCGGGCTCCTCGGCGGTCTCATCGATGACGCAACGCTGCTCACACACGACGGATCTTCCGTTGAGCAAGCCGTCGCCACGTACCGACTGCGCAGAGCCGATCCGACCGGATGGATGCTCGGCCGATTCGTCGTTCCTGCGTTTCGTCTCGAGGAAGTCGCCGTCGCGCTCGCGCGCAGCATGCCGCGCGGTGAGACGCCGTGGTCGATCGTGGCCGTGTTCGATCGAGCATCCGCATCCGGAGTGTCCGCGGCGGCGGCGTTCCACGCACTGATGGATCCCGCAGCGTCGGTCGATGTCATCCACCTCAGCGCCGATCACGCCGATTCGGTCGACGCGATTCGTTCGGCGACCGCTGCCGCCGACGCGATCCGCCACGGTGTCCTGCCAATGGCTCGAAACGCGATCCTCGGCGATCATCCCGACGACGCAACCGGTCGTCCTTGGTCCGGCACGATCGGCGCCGTCCTGCCGGTCGAGGGAATCACTCGGGACGACTTGGTCTCGTCGATCCACCGATGCGTGCGGACCGGCGTCCCCTTCACGCTGACTGCTTCGCTCCTCCCCGGCTACACCACCATCGATGCGACGAGCGGCGCCGTCCGCTACGGCGTGTTGAACCTCCTCGCAGCCTCGATGGTTGCAGCACATGCGGACGAGACGGCGACGGCGGCAGTGCTTTGCGACGCGGACCCGGACGGCTACGCCATCGGCTTCGGTGGCCTGGTCAGGCATGGGGAGTCACTCCGCACCGGCCAACCCCTAGCAACCGGTCGCGCTCCGCTTCTGTCGATCGCCTCGAGCCAACCCGACGACGCCCTGACAGCGCTCGGCCGTCTCGATTCCGCGCGCTGAGCGCGTTCGGGCGCGCCACCACGCGCCGCTTCGCGAGCGGCGTGCTCCCGAACGGCGCAAAGGTTGGTGGACAGGGCACTAGCCTGTCTGCCGATGCCAAAGCTTCGTTTGTTTGCCCGATTCAGAGAAATCGCCGGCACCGATGAACTGACGGTCGAGGAGGGCACCGTCGGAGACATCCTCGACGGCGCAGCCGACTCCTACGGGCCGGCGTTCGCCAATGGTCTTCGCACCGCCGGCGTGTGGGTCAACGGCACACCTGCGGATCGCACGACGCCCGTGGGCCCAGATGACGAGATAGCGATCATCCCCCCGGTCTCCGGCGGCACGTATGCCGCCCCCCAGACCCGGCAGGCACTCACCGTCGACCCTGCGGAGAGCATCCTTTCGGTGATCGTCCTCACCGCATTGCTCGTCTCGGCGTGGGTCCCGCTGGAGTGGTTCGTCGTGATCTCCGTCGGCGCCGCCCTTGCCTGGCTCTGGGACCTGGCCGACGTAGACGCGAAGCGGGCGGGCTCCATCAACCTCTACGCCACGCTCTTTGCTCCGCCGGTTGCCGCAGCGGCGACGTACGCGTGGGGATACGACGGCTACGCGGGCGGCATGGCTGCTGCCGTTGCCATCGCCGTCTTCTGGCCCATCTTCGAGGCGCGCTGGAGAGGGATCGAGCCCATCGCGATGACGGCCTCCGTCTCGATCATCGCCGCAGCGGGCGCCGGGGCCCTCGTGATGCTGCGCATGATGTCTACCTCGATCGCGCTCTCCTTCCTGCTGATCGTGGCCTTCGCGATCATCGCGGCGCTGATCACTGCCGTCTACGGGGGCCAAACGCTCGACCCCAATGTTGGAACGCTCGTGGGGGCGCTCCTCGCCGGCCTGGTCGCAGGCGTCGTCACCGACGATATCGAACTGGCGACCGGCCTCGTTGCCGCAGTAGCCGTTGCCGCGGGTCTCATCGCGGGCCGGGTGCTCGGCTCGATGGTCCGAACCGGGTCGATCGTGCACACCGTTCGGTTGCCGGGTCAACTCAGCCCACTCGACGGCCTCTGGCTCGCCGCACCGCTCTTCTGGCTTGCGCTCGTCGCTCTCGGCTGATCGCGAGACTGTTCGTTCCTGGACACAACCACTAGCCTGGGATTTCCATGTCAATGCAGCGTGTTCCCCGCGGCTTGATGCTCCTCTTCATTGTCGCAGTCCTTGCGGTGGTGCCGGTCGGCGCGTCCGCGCAAACCGAGCGCGATGTCGACCGTGCGGAGAGTCAGGTTGAGAGCGCCCAAGACGCGACCTCTGCTGCCTACGGAAGATGGCAGGAGGCCCAGGACGAACTCGAACAGGCGCTCCTGGAGCTCGACCAGGTCACGAGCGAACTCGACAACCTCACCTACACCATCGGTCTGCTCGAGAGCAAGATCTCGAGCTACGAGGGCGACGTCGTAGCGCTCAGGGAGACTGCACAAGAGCTCGTTCTCGAGGCGTATACGTCGGGCGGGCGCGGGCTCGTCACGGCGGCATTCGAAGCCGGCTCGATCCAGGACCTGCTCACGTCACAACAGCTGATGGACCGGGCAGCCAGCCGGGACATCGCTGATCTGGACCGGCTCCAAGCCGTATCCAGGGAGATGGATCGACTGAAGCTCGAACTCGTCGATAGCAAGGCCGAGGTCGAGATCCTCGAAGCGGAGGCGGCAGCCCTCGTGGACCGAGCCAATCGGCTCGCCGACGAGGCCCGTGAGACCTACAACAACGCTTCTGCAGCCGAACAACGAGCAATCGACAACCTGGCGAAAGAGCGGCGTGAGCTTCAGGCGGCAATCGCCCTCAAGAAGGCCCGCGATGTCGCTGCCGCCAACTCCAAGCCGGGGACGGCAGCAGGACTCCCACCGTCCGCAACACCCGGCTTCTACTGTCCCGTCCAGGGGGGTGCTTCGTTCATCGACTCGTGGGGATTCCCGCGTTCGGGGGGCCGCCGCCACAAGGGCGTCGACATGTTCAACAAGCGCAACACGCCCCTCGTCGCCGTCGTCGACGGTCGCATCAAGTTCTCGTCGAACAGCCTCGGTGGGCTGTCGACGCACCTGTATTCGGCCGACGGCACCACGTACTACTACACGCACCTCGAGAGCCATCCGACGAACATCTCCTCTGGGTCATCCGTCTCGGCCGGAACCGTGGTCGGATATCTGGGCAACAGCGGCAACGCTCGCTACACCTCACCGCACCTCCATTTCGAAATCCGGCCGGGGAACGTTGCGATCAATCCGTACCCGACCGTGCGCCACTACTGTCCGTGAAGCGAAGCACACACGGGGAGCCGCACACGTGGAACCGCGCAGGAGACGCATCGACCAGGTAACCGATCCGGCGTACATCGCAGACCTCAGTTCGTTGTCGATGGATCAGCTGCGCGAGCGACGGAGAGTTCTCGATGACCTCGACGCTGAGCTCTCGTTCTATCGCCGCATGCTCCACGGTCGCATGGACCTGCTCTCGTTCGAGATGAAGCGCCGATCCGGGGAGGAGAAGCGCACGCTCATCGAAGCTCTTCCACAGATCCTCGCCGACGGTATCGACGGTCCGACCCGGAACACGATCCCTCGGGATCTTCCCCTGACGCTGCCGGACCTCATCGGAGATGGCAACCGGGCCATCGACCGGGTGCTCGGGGACGACTTCCTCACCCACCTGCCGTCCCTCGAGGACGACGAGCTCGCCGAGATCCAGGAGGCGCTCACCGGAGCCGAACGAGAGGTTTCGGCCCAGCGCCGGGCCGTCTACGACGTCTACGACCAGATCAGCGCCGAAATCACGCTGCGCTATCGAGAGGGCCTCGCCGACGGTACCGACCTCCTCGAAGATCAGTAGCGATCTTGGAGTTCCTGACCGTCCGAGCCGGACTTCCTGAGTCCACTCACGAGGTCTCCATCCTGGCGACCGACGCCGACGGGAATGACCTGTACCGTTCCGGTGACCCCGAGCGTCCCGTGTTCTATCGCTCGGCGGTGAAACCGCTTCAGGCGACGGTGGCCCTCGAAGCCGGCCTCGATCTGCCTGCGGAGCATCTCGCCGTCGCCTGCGCGAGCCATGGCGGCTGGCCGGCCCACCTCGCCATCGTTCGCTCGATCCTGACCGACTGCGGCCTCGACGAGCGCGCGCTCCGCTGTCCCGCGGTTTGGCCCCTGTCGTCCGGAGCCAGAGACCTCCAGATCCGGCGCGGCATCCGCACCCCGCGTCGCATCTTCCACAACTGCTCGGGCAAGCACGCCGCGATGCTCGGAGCGTGCATCGCACAAGGCTGGCCCACCGACTCCTACCTCGACCCCGCTCACCCCCTCCAGCAGCGGATCGTCGACGCTGTGGAAGCAGCTACCGGGATCCGCCCAGAGCCGGTCGGTGTCGATGGATGTGGCGCTCCGACGATGCGCGGCTCCGTGCGCGGGCTCGCTCGAGCATTCGCGTCGCTGAGCTCCAGCAAGCGCTTCGCCACGGCGACGGGCGCGATCTCGCGCTTCCCATCGCTCGTCGCCGACAATGCCCGGGCGGACGGCGTGCTCGGACGCTGGTGGGGCGGGCCGGTCAAGGTGGGCGCCGAGGGGCAGGTTGGTGTCGGACGCCACGGCATCGGGATCGCCGCAAAAGCCACCGCAGGCGGCAGTGAGGTCGCGGTTGCCGCCGTCATCGCGGTGGCGCGCGAACTCGGGCTGGTCTCCGACGCCATGTTCGCCGGCCTCGCCCTCCAGTCGGCCCCGCCGGTGCTCGGCGGTGGTATCCCGGTCGGCGCGTTGACGCGCAACTGACCCGTGGGCGCCGTTCTTTCCTCGTCTTGGAGCGGAATCTCGCATTCGCTCCGCCCCATGGCGCCGCTCACCGGCCCGTTCCCCTGTCCCCGGTTCCTGGAGGTATGGGCCGCACACTGCGCACCGACCGGTTCTGAGGTGTTCGTTGCACAATCCGCACACGGCGCGATCCCCATCTGGATGGACGAAGGCACCCTCCGCTTCCAGGGTGATGCCGACCTCACCGACTATCACTCGCCGCTCGGAGTCTCGATCGATGCCGAGGTTCGCGCCATCGCGGCGCAGCACGGCGGGGGCCGGTTCTCGTTCGACAGTCTCCCCGAAGAAACCGTCGGCGCGTTCGAACGCGCCCTCGACCGGGTGGATGCGACTTTCTCAATACGGGTTCACGCGAAAGCCCTCGTTGTCGACTTGCCGCAAGAACCGGGGAGGTGGCTGGCACTGCTCCCCAAGAAGCACCGTCATGAGGTGAGGCGGAAGCAGCGGCGGTTCGACGAGGCCCTCGGTGCATCACACTACGCCCGTCGCTTCGACGACGGCGCGTTCACCGCGTTCGTCGCCATGCACCGCGCGGCCGACGGCCGCAAGGGCGCATTCATGACCGATCAGCGTGTCGCATTCTTCCGAGCGCTGCTGGCGGAGGCGGGAGCGAGCATCGATCTGCTGAGCGTCGAGAACCGCCCCGTGGCCGCCGCGTTCGGCTTCGCCGAGGCCGGTGCCTACTACCTCTACAACTCTGCGTACGACCCGGCGCTCTCGCATGCTGCTCCGGGCATCGTGCTACTTGCGTCGATGCTCGAGCAATCGGTCACCGACGGAGTCGTGCGATTCGACTTCCTCAAGGGAGATGAGCGCTACAAGTACCACCTCGGAGCCCGGGAACGGAATCTGTCGGTGATCGAAGGGGTGTTCTCATGATCGATCGGGTCGCGTACCTCGCCATGCACACCTCTCCGATGCTCCAGCCCGGTTCGGGCAATGCCGGAGGCATGAACGTCTATGTGAACGAGCTTGCGTGCACGATGGCCGGCCGCGGCATCGAGGCGGTAGTGTTCACTCGGAGGACCGATCCCGGCCAGCCTGCATCCATCGAGGTACGCGACGGCTACCGCGTCGTCCATGTCGATGCCGGACCCCCGGAGCCCCTCTCCACCGAGGAGCTCATTCCCCACGTCGCGCAGTTTGGGGAAGGCGTCGTCGCCGAGACCGCCGGCGGGCGATTCGATATCGTTCATTCGCACTACTGGCTCTCGGGATGGGCCGGCGTACTGGTGAAGGAAGCGCACGGGATTCCGCTGGCCAACTCCTTCCACACCCTCGGCAGGGTCAAGGACGCGTCACGACGCGGCGATGATGCACCCTCGAGCATCGCCCGGCTCAGGGCAGAGGAGGGTGTGATTGCCCGCTCGGATTGCGTCGTGGCCTCAACACCGTACGAGTTCGACGACCTCATCGACCACTACGAGGCGAGTCCCGAGCGGCTTTGTGTGTCGGAGCCGGGTATCGATCACTCCCTGTTCAACCCGGGTCGTCGCAACGAGGCTCGCCGCAAGATCGGCATTGGGGATGAGCCGCTGATCCTGTACGTGGGGCGCATCGCGCCGCTGAAGGGGATCGACATCGCCATCGACATGCTCAGTCACATCCCGAGCACGGTTGCCGCCGGGATCGGCCCGCCGGTGCTCATGATCGTCGGTGGCCCCAGCGGAGCGAATGGTGGACACGAGGTCGAGCGGCTTCGGGCTCAGGCACAGACGAACGGTGCGGTCGATCGAGTTCGTTTCGTGCCGCCGCAGCCTCACGATGAGCTCGTTCATTTCTACCGCGCAGCCGACGTCCTGGTGATGCCGTCGCGGTCCGAGTCGTTCGGGCTGGTCGCAGCGGAGGCGCAGGCGTCGGGCCTTCCCGTCGTAGCGAGCCGAGTCGGCGGTCTCCCCTATGTCATCAGTTCGTCGGTTTCCGGGCTCCTTGTCGGCGATCAGGACCCCAACTCCTTCGCAGCGTCGATCACCGCCATCCTCGACCACAGCGATTTCCGGCGTCAGCTTTCGCGCGGTGCCGTCGAGTTCGCCCGGCGATTCTCGTGGCCGGCAACGGCCGACCGCCTGACCGACCTGTACGCCGGAATCGCAGCGCGCTAGCCGGAGCGCGAAACATCCCACTCACAAACTTGTCCATACCGCGTTGTGCACAAGCGCCTGTGGATAGCTGTGGATTTGTGGACAACGCGACTCCCGAGGAACAAGTACCGGCAGGAAAGGCCAACAGCGAACCGCCAGACCGCGGAAAACGAATCTGTAGAGGGAAATCGAGGGGGTTGAAGGCGATTTGCGCACGACGTAGGGTCGACTACGGATGGCCCAAGGTGCCGGAGCAGTCAACCCTCGTTCGGGGAAGTGCGGGGAACGCCTGCGAAGGTTCCTTGGGCCATCCCCTCGATTCCGCGTACCCAGGGGTTCGTCGCGTGCGCATTGACACCCCGATCCCGCAGAGCAGGCGGGGGACCTCGAGCGCCGAGCTAGATCCCAAAGATGAGCTGCCGCAGGCGCACGCGCTGAGTGGCGAACGTCTCGAGGTCGACACGCAGTGAACCGAGCCGGAGGCCACGCATGTCCTCGCCCAAATGGGTGGCGACCCGCAGAACACCGCCGCTCGATTCGACCACGCCGAGGCCGAGACAGCGCCCTTGATCGTCCTGAACTCCAACGAGCATGCCGTCGAGGCGGTCGAGATCGAACTCCTCGGGAAGCGTCGGCGCGAAGACGGTCGTCTGCACGCGCCATCGCTGGAGTGGTCCCGAAAGCGCCCGACGAAATGCTTCCGATTGACGCAGCTGCCGATCGGTCGGCGATGGAGGCGCTGCGTCGGTCGGCGGCTCGGCGGTGGTGATCTTCGCCGACAGAAACCGGCGGAGCATGCCAATGATCGGTTCGAGTTCCTCGCCCCGCTGGAGGGCAACGCCGAGGTCCGGCTTCGTCATCTCCCAGAGGTGGTACTTCAGCGTCTGCCCGACCACGCCGCCGACCACGCCGCTCGTGTCCACGACCACGAGGTCAGAGTGCGCCCGAGCCCTATCCACGAGCGAAGCGACAGCGACGACGTGCGGCAATACGACGCCTTGCGGTGCCGTGGAGCCAACGAATCGCATCTCTGCAGGAGGGGCCTCAGGATCGAGATCGCTCGGAGACTCGATGAACTTCAGACCGACGCACGCGGGAGGACCGGCAACGGTCGATGCGACGTCGCCGTCGACGTAGGCAACCGAGAGTCCCCGGTCGAGCGCATCGATCACGAGAAGCTTGGCGAGTGTCGTCTTCCCGGTCTCGGCAGCACCAATGAGCATGACGGCTCCGCTGACTTCAGCCATGCGATCACGCAGCGCCCCGTAGGCCCGCACCGGCACCACGCACCTCCCTGCTGTTGCCGATT
>JAHEEL010000196.1 GCA_024640745.1 Actinomycetes bacterium | reverse complement strand
AGAGCTCGACGAGCTGCTCCGCGATCCGGCGGTCCGGACCATGGAGCCGGGGCAGGCCCGGCTTCCCGATCGCCCGCCAAGCGAGCCGGAACCCGAGGCAGCGGCACCAGCGGTCCAGGAGGAGGAGGCGGTCACCGAGCCGATCCGAGTCCCTCACGGCATCGGCGAAGAGGCTGAGCCCAAGTCGTTTCCACCGCCCGTTCCAGACACGGAGCCCGATACGCGGCCAGTTTCCGAATTCGAGCCTGCCTCGCGGGGTGCCGCGCGGCCCGTCCCCGAGCTCCGCCAACCCGCTTCGCCTTCCCCCGCTGCGGCGCCTGCTGCTGCAGCGGCGTCGGCCGCGGCGCCCACGCCGCGCCGGGAGATTCAGGAGCCGATCACCGCGACGATTCGGAAATGGCAACCAGCTGACGACGAGCCGAAGGCTGAAAGGGAGTCGGATGCACCGCCCGCGCCGACACCCGACCGAGTGTCGGCCTCGGTCCCCACGCCCCCCTCGGTGCCGGCCTCCGCATCGACGCCCCCGACCCCCCCCTCCCAGCAGGACCGGGCCTCGCTTCCGCAGCCGGCCCCCAGGCCTCGAGGCGGATGGGGAGTCTGGCTTCTGGCAGCCCTGCTCGGGCTCGGGGCGTATGGGCTCTTCTCGACGGGCGCCGTCGAGTCGCTGGTACGGCCGCGGGCGGCGGCGCCCGAACCCCCGCCGGGCGGGGTCATCACAGTCGAAGTGGCGCCTCCGGACGCTCAGATCTTCGTGTTCATCGGTCGGGGGCCCGCTATCACCGAGGGGTTGTCGACGACGGGCGCACACGAGTTCGTCGTCTTCGACGAAGGGCTCCGTCCTTCGCGTGCGATGGTGCCAGCCGGTGCGACGTGGACACAGACCGACTCAGGCAGTCTGTACGAGCTTGCCGTCCAAGCCGCCGCGGCGACGGATGCCTCGGCGGTCGCTCAGCTTGGGGCGCCGCAGACCGAGCCCGACCCCGCCAAACCCGGGGCGACCGGGACCGTTCGTGTGATCACCAACCCGCCGGACGCGAAGGTATATCGCTTCGTCGGATTGGGCCCATCCGCCCGGATTCCGGTGCCGTCGATCCACGAGGGCCAAGAAGTGCTTATCTACCACCCCGATTACGAAACCCGTCGTGCGGTGGTCGGTCCCAGCGACTGGCGGCGGCCGACCGAAGATGCGGACTACGCGGCGAGCCTCACGGTACGGCTACCGGCGCTGCCGCGATCAGCCCCGGCGGAACCCGTCGAGGACTGACTCGACCTCTCGTCGAATCGCGTTGAGACGCTCCTGCGAGTCGGCTTCGAACCGTAGAACGAGCACCGGCTGTGTGTTGGACGCACGAACCAAGGCCCAACCGCCGTTGAACTGGACGCGTGCGCCGTCGATATCGACCAGGTCGTGCGTTGGCCGGTAGTGCTCGACAATTCGCTCGACGATCTCGAATTTGTGCTCGTCGGCGCACTCGATTCGGATCTCTGGGGTGGCAAACGTTTTGGGGACGTCGGAGAGCATGTCGTGAATGGAAGCGTCGCTGTGCGAGAGGATTTCGAGGATGCGAAGCGTCGCATAGATCGCATCGTCGAAGCCGTAATAGCGATCAGCGAAGAAGATGTGGCCGCTCATCTCGCCTGCAAGGAGCGCGCCTTCCTCCTTCATCTTGGTCTTGATCAGCGAGTGACCCGTTTTCCACTGGATGCCGCGGCCGCCGCGAGCGGCGATGTCGTCGTACATGGTTTGAGAGCACTTCACCTCGCCGATGATCGTCGCACCCGGATGATCGGAAAGCAGTGCGCGCGAAAGGACGATCATGATCTTGTCGCCCCAGACGATCTCACCGCGAGAGTCGACCACCCCCACACGGTCCGCGTCGCCATCGTACGCAAAGCCGATCTCTAGTCCGTCGGAAAGCACGCGTTGCCGAAGGATCTCCAGTGTCTCCGGGTCCGTCGGGTCGGGATGATGGACCGGAAAGGCCCCGTCCATCTCGCAGAGCAGTGGCACCGGATCGAGTCCGAGCGCCCGCATGGTCTCCAGCGCAAGCGGCCCGCCAGCGCCGTTCCCGGCATCGACGGCGAACCGCACGTTTCGACGACCGAGTGAGATGTCGTTCATCGCATGCGCGACGTAGGCCGGCACGGGATCCGCCGTCTCGAGCACGCCTCCCTGATTTCGAGCAAAGCTCGCGGTCGCGATCGTGTCGCGAAGCTCTTCGATGTCGTCTCCATAGAGTAAGCCTTTGCCGACCATCATCTTGAAACCGTTTTCATCCGGCGGGTTGTGGCTTCCGGTGATCTGAATTCCGCCGTCGAGATCGAGATGGTGGACTGCGAAGTAGAGTAGCGGCGTGGGTCCGACGCCGATGTCGACCACGGTCAAACCCGTCTCGAGGAGCCCACGGCAGAGAGCTTCGTAGAGCCGGGGTGAGCTATGTCGGCAGTCGCGGCCTAGTGCGACTCGAGTCAACCCTCGCTTGGCGTAGAACGTGCCCAAACCGAGGCCGAGCGCTTCGACGGAGCCGCTGTCGAAGTCTCGCTCGGCGTGGCCGCGGATGTCGTATTGGCGAAAGACGTTGGGGTTCACCGTTCTACCTCCGCTCGTCTCCGCGCTTCGTGAGCACAGCCACGATTTCGCGAACCTCCTGAGCCCGATCGCGCGGGACCACCAGCAATGCGTCGCCGGAATCGACCACGATCAAATCCTCGACGCCTATCAACGCAACCAGCTTGCCTTCTGGCGCCCATGCATAGTTGCCGCTCGCGTCGAGACCGATGCCGCCCTCCGGTAGCGCGTTGTCTGAGGCGTCGTGCGGCGAGAGCTCCCATGCAGAGGTCCAGCTTCCCAGGTCTGACCAATCGAAAGAGCCTGGCACCACGGTGACCGAGCCCAGCTTCTCCATGATCCCGTGGTCGATGCTCACCCCGGGCAGGTCGGCGTAGGTTTCGGCAACTACGCTCGCCTCGTTGCCCGCCGCGGCCGCTTCGTCGTAGCGGCGGAGCTGCCGTCCGAGCCCCGGAAGATGCTGGTCGATCGCCTCGAGAATGCGGGACGCCAAAAAGAAGAACATCCCGCTGTTCCAGAGAAACCCGCCACTCGCGACGAACTGCTCGGCGCGTTGCCGATTGGGCTTCTCGACGAAACGTCGCGCCCGGAAGACGCCGGGATCGATTTCCGTGCCGACTTCGATGTAGCCGTAGCCGGTTTCGGCCCGAGTGGGTCGTATTCCGATCGTCACATAGTCGCCGTGGGTCGCAGCTTCGAGGCCGTGACGGAGCGTCTCGATGTAAGCCTCTGTATTTCCAATGTAGTGATCGGCAGGGAGAATCATCATCACCGCGTCGGGATCGAGCCGCCGCACGTGGGTCGCAGCCCAACCGATGCACGGCGCCGTGTTACGACCTACAGGTTCGGCAAGCACCTGCTGGGGAGGGATCTCGGGCAGCGCCGTCTCGACCTGCTCGCGGAGCAGCTCTGACGTGACGACGAAGGTTCGCTCCGGCGGGATCAGATGCCAGACGCGCTCCGCGGTGGCGCGCAACAAGGAGCGCGAGTCAGGCCCGAGCGCGAGAAACTGTTTCGGTCGGTCGCTTCGTGAAAGCGGCCAGAATCTCGTTCCCGATCCCCCAGCCATGATGATTGCGTATGCTTTGTCGGTGAGGGTCATGCGCCGATCCAACGCGTCAACGCGTGACGAGGAAAAGCCCCAGGGGTATCAGGTAGAGGGCGAACGTCCACATGCGTCCGACGAGAATAACCTCTCGGAGGATAACAAGCGCGACGTATCCCGTCACCATGGCTGTCGCGCCCCCAAGCCATGCCGGGGCGCCGAGTGAGCCGAATCCGCCGCCGCCGCTCGCCTCGTAGACGGCAGCAGCGACGATGGCCGGCAGCGAAACCAAGAACGAGAAGCGAAACGATGCGCTGCTGGAGACGCCGAGCAGCATTGCGACCGCGATCGTCATGCCGCTTCGACTGATGCCTGGGAGCACGGCGACGCC
>JAHEEL010000039.1 GCA_024640745.1 Actinomycetes bacterium | reverse complement strand
GGAAGCGTGCAATTCATTGGTCCTGCGGGTTGGACCGTTCTGGCCGTTGCGTTCGCCGCGTCGGCGGCCCTTCTCATCGAGTCTCGTGACCACTGGCGGCAGTTCGTGGATACATCCGTCGTCATCGTGCTGCTGGGTGTCGTGGGGAGCCTCTTCGCGCCGACCGCCGACGGTGAATCACTCCGCGTTGCGATCGTTCAGGGTGGTTCACCCTGCCCCATGGTGCACTGCCAGAACGAGAACCAACGCATCTTCGAATCGCACCTCGAATGGACCGAAACAATCCAGGATGGCGGTGCCGACCTGGTGGTGTGGGCCGAGAACTCCACCGGAACACCGTTCGATCCGGAAACCAACGATTCGGCGAAGGCTGCCATCATCTCCGAAGCCGGGAGGATCGGGGCCTACTTCCTCGTGTCCGGTACGCGAAAGGTGGACCCCGACGGCTTCCTGAACGTCAACATGCTGTACTCGCCCGAGGGTGTCAAGATCGGTGAGTACACGAAACAGCATCCGGTGCCGTTCGGCGAATACGTGCCGCTGCGTTCGCTGCTCGGCTTCATTCCCCAACTCGACCAGGTACCCCGCGACATGGTGCGCGGGACCGAACCGACGGTCTTCCCGATGGTGCAAGGCCAGCTCGGATCGGTCATATCGTTCGAGGGAGCGTTTGCTCGGAACATGCGGGTGATCGCCCATGCTGGATCTCAGCTCATGGTGGTTGCTACGAACGAGAGCTCCTACGGCGATTCTGAGGCATCGGACCAGCTCATCGACATGACTCGGGTCAACGCCGCTGCGATCGGACAGGACACGGTGCATGCCGCGATCACCGGAAAGTCGGCGTTCATCACCGCGGCGGGGGAGGTCGGGGAGACGACCGGCCTGTACACCGAGGCCGTCCTCTTCGGCGATGTGGCCATGCGCTCGGCCGGACCAACGGTCTTCACCCGCTTCCCGAACTGGGTCACGCTGATTGCGGTGCTGGGCCTGCTTGCTGCGCTCTTCTGGCCCGGAGAGGGCGGTCTGGAGGCGATCGTCGGCCGCCATCGACCCGACTGACGGTGCTCGACTGAGAATTGTTTTGCAATGTCGGGATAGTGCAAATAGACTCGCGGAAGCAGATCCTCAGAAATCCCGGTCGGCGTCGTCCACCGTCGACTTCACAGGACCATTCACCCGCTCTCTTCGGAGGTCATCCATGTCCGACATCATGAAAGCTTCTCGACCTCAGGGCCGCTCCCGCAGGCCGAAGACGTACGACGAGGGTCGCGTTTGCGGCACCGACGGTTGCGAGACCGTCCTGTCGCGCTATAACCGCGCGGAGTTCTGCCACACTCACAAGCCGGTCAAGTACCCGCGGCTGCGCGGTGTGCTGACGCAGAACTGATTCGAGAGCAAACAACGAAGAACGAAGAACAGAGAACAAAGAGGAAAGAAGGACCGGCGCTCTTGGCGCCGGTCCTCTCGCGTTCTGGTTGGGTTCTCGCTAGGCCTCGTAGGCCGCTATTGCCTCGTCGAGTATGCCGATGCCCGCTTCGAGGTCGTCGAGGGACACGTTGAGCGGCGGTATGAACCGAATGACGTTGTTGTCGGGCCCACAGTTCAGGATGAACAGCCCGCGCCGGTTCGCTTCGCGTGCAATCACGGCGAAGGCATCGGGATCGGGCTCTCGACCGTCCTTGACGAGTTCGACGCCGATCATCAACCCGAGCCCTCGCACGTCTCCAATGGTGCGATGACGCTCCTGGAGATCGCCCAGGCGGGTGAACGCGAGGTCGGAGCGCTCGGCGATGCCCGGGATGACCGTCCTGAGTTCATCGACAACGGCGGCGGATGCGGCACAGGAGACCGGGTTCCCCCCGAACGTGGTGCCATGCGAACCGGGTGGCCAACCCGCGAAGAGCTCCTTTGAAGCCCCTACGGCCGACAGGGGGAGGCCGTTTGCAATGGCTTTGCCCATCACGAGGATGTCGGGATCGATCCCGTAGACCTGGCTGGTGAAGAAGTCCCCGGTGCGCCCGAAGCCGGTCTGGACCTCATCGGCGATCATCAGGATTCCGTGCTCGTCGGCAAGGTCGCGAATCGCCTTCATGAACTCGTAGCCGGCGGGGTAGTAGCCGCCCTCTCCCTGCAGCGGCTCGAACAGGAATGCAGACACCTCGTCCGGCGATACTTCGTGCTTGAACATCAGGCGCAGCTCGTTGAGCGCATACTCGTTCGCATCCTCCTGTGACATGTTCCACCGGTACGGGTGGGGGAAGGGCGTCACGAACACCGAGGGCACGAGCGGAAAGTAGCCGCTCCGGTACTTGGCCCTCGAGGTCGTGTAGGACACGGACCCCATCGTGCGCCCGTGGAAGCCGCCGCGGAACACAACGATGCCTTGGCGTCCCGATGTCTTCCTCGCCAGCTTGACCGAAGCCTCCACGGCCTCCGCTCCGGAGTTCATGAAGAACAGCTGCTCCACGGTGTCGGGAGCCACCTCGATGATCTTCTCCGCCGCGTTGGCGACGGACTCGTAGAGGAAAGAACCGCCGGCGTGCCAGAGGCGATTGAGTTGATCCTCGGCGGCGGCGGCAACGCTCGGCGGGCGATGGCCGAGGTTGGTCACCGCAATGCCGCACGCGAAGTCGATGTAGCGATTCCCGTTGGCGTCGGTAACCCATGTCCCGTCGCCTTCGACGATCTCGATCGGCGAGTCGAAGGTGATGACGGGAGCGATAGCGTCTGCAAGTCGGGCAGAGAGGTCGGTCATGGTGTTCCTCCTGGTTCGTGGGCGGGGGCGTGCGTACCAGACCGTCCCTACGGGGCAGCGAAGAGGTGGCCGCGCTCAGTCTGAGGAGTCCAGATCACGTGGCCATTATGCATGATTCCGGTGGCAGCGCCGCCGGAATAGACATGAGACATGAGACATGAGACATGAGACGGTGGGCCCGGTCTTGTGTCTCGGGTCTTGTGGCTAGCGTCTCCCTACTCCCCCTTGAACTCCGGGGGTCTTCGCTCTCCGAAGGCCGCCATGGCCTCGCCGAGGTCGTTGGAGTGAAGGAACGCGGCGTTCCACAGAGCGACGTAGTCGAGCGATTCGTCAACGGTCCTGCCTTCGCCTGCGCGCAAGACGGCCTTGGTCCCCTCAACAGCGAGGGGGGAGTTGGCGGCGATCATCTCCGCCGTCTCGATCGCTGCGGCGAGCGCGGCCTCTCGATCGGGGAGCAGGCGGGTCACCAGGCCGAGGGACGCGGCCTCGCCGGCGTCGAAGTCCCGCCCGGTGAACGCCAATTCGGCGAGGCTCCCCGGATCGATGATCCGCGGGAGGCGTTGCAACGTGCCGACGTCGGCCACCATGGCTAGTCGGGTTTCGCGGATCGAGAACACGGCGTCGGCCGCGGCGTAGCGGATGTCGCACGCGGTGATCAGATCGACGCCGGCCCCGATGCAATAGCCGTGAACGGCGGCGATGACGGGCTTCGGGCAGCCGGCCAGCGACGAGAACGTCTGCTGCATCGTCTTGATGAGACGCCGGGTGCGAGCGCGTTGAGCGACGGGTGAAGGGGGAGGCGCTGCATCCGGATCGAGACTCCCGGTCACCATCGCCGGGCCGAACGCCTTCAGGTCGAGGCCGACGGTGAACGCCGGGCCGCTCGCCGCGACCACGATGGCGCGCACCCCGGGATCACCGCCGAGATCTTCCATCAGATCCGGGAGAAGGCTCCAGAACTCCGGGCCGAACGCGTTGCGCTGATCGGGCCGGTCGAGCCACACGATGGCCACCAGGCCGAGGCGCTCAACGGTGACCGGCGGTGTCGAAATCATGCGGCCAGCGTATCAGCCGAACCGCCGCAGGCCCTCCTTGAGGCGATCGAGTGAGTCGACGCTGAACCAGGACCGCCCGTCCTCGCCCCAAGCGCGCCACTCCGGCTCTTCGACCAGCCGAGTGGTCGCTTGGTCCAGGGCAGTGATGATCGATCGGTCGCCGCGCTCGAGGACGGTGGTGGCCGATCGCAGGAACCCGGGCCGATACACGGCGCAGGTGACCTGCTGCCATCCCGCATCGACGGGCACGACGGCATCGCCTTCGAATTCGAGGAGGGCTTGGAGCGTTTCGGGTCGGACGAACGGATGGTCGACGGCTACGAGGACAGTGGGACGCTTCGATGTTCCGTGTAGCACCGTGTCGAGACCGGCCAGCGGGCCGCGGGTATCGCTTCTTCGGTCCGGTATGGCCGCCGCGCCGCCGGGGGCATCCGTTCGGCCGACAACCACGACGTCGCCGATCGAACCGACGGCCTGCACGACCAATTCGAGCATGGTTGATCCACCGATGCGAGCCACGGCCTTGTCGAATCCCATGCGCGTGCTGTCCCCACCCGCGAGCACGGCGACGATCGGTCGATCCATGGGGCGACGGTAGTGGGAACCGCGATGCCAGCGCCGACCGTCAGAACGGCGAAGACCGGCACTTGCGTCGGCCTCAACCCAATGAGGAGAGGAACGATGTCCAGATCGAACCGGAGGGGCAAGAAGAGATTCGCAACGGCGGCCCTGGTGGCCGCCGTCTTGGTGTTGGGAGCATGCAGCGGCTCGGATGACGCAGCGAGCGTGACGACGACGGCGGCAGCTGCAGGCGAAGCGGCCTTCTTGGAGGACGCGGATGTCGTCGGCGTGGGTGACACTGGAGGAGGGGATCTCGCAGTCGAGCAGCGCATCGATGTGGCGCCGCCGATCGGCACCGAATTGCCGGATGGGCTGAAGGTCATTCGCGACGGGCGCGTCGATATTCGGGTCGAGCCGGGGACCTTTGAGCAGATCCCGGCCCAGCTCAGGAGCATCGCTTCCGACCTCGGCGGGTACATCACGGCCGGCGAGACCTACCTGCAGGAGATCGACGAGGTGGACTACACGGTGGGATGGCTCACGATGCGGATTCCGGAGGATCGGTTCGACGACGCGCTGAATCGCGTGGATGGCCTTGGAGAGCGCTTGAGCCTGAACGTCTCCAGCCAGGACGTTACCGAGGAGTACGTCGACCTCGAGGGACGCCTGGGCTACTGGCGCAGCCAGGAGGAGTTCTACATGCGCCTGATGAATGAGGCGACCGAGATCGACGATCTGGTGACGATCCAAACCCGGATGCAAGACGTGCTGCTGAATATCGAGCAGATCGAAGGACGGCTTCGGTATCTCGACAGCCGGACCAGCTTCTCAACCCTGACCGTCGGCCTGACCGAGGTTCCGGGATCAATGCCGATCGAAGATCCGGACGACCCCGGCATTCTCGAAGAGGCCATCGAGCAGGCCGGCTCCGTGCTCCTGGCGACGATCGGGGGGCTCATCGTCGGTGCGGCGTTCGTGCTTCCCCTCGCGCTCCTCGCAATGGTCGGCTTCGGCTTGTGGCGAGCGGTCTCTACGACCAGGCGCCGAACCTCCGAAGCCGCGCCGGCGACGGACGCGGCTCCTCGGGACGAGGATCCATCCGATGATTCGAGCGAAGGGTGACGGGAGTCGCTGATCAGGCGAGCGTGAACGGCGGGTACTCGTCGGTCAGTCCGACGTTCCACCCCCAGGCCCTCGCCCACCAGCGCTGGTAGTTGAGCACGAACTCGTGAACTCCGAGGGGGAGCTGACCGCTGAATACGACGATGATGTAGCCGATCCACACGACCAGCAGCACGCCGAAGCTCATGAAGAACAGGATGATGAAGTGCGGAAGCGCCGCAACGGTGCGAAGCAGGAAGATCCCGAGAACGGCCAGGAGACGGTTCTGCGGTCGCGGTGCCGGCTCCACGGTGACGGTGACCGGGTACTGCCGATCGGTACCGAAGGTCGGATAGGCGTCGACGGTGCCGGCAAACCAAGCGACGACTCTCGTCGTCCACGAGAGGAAGACGATCTCGATGCGCCGAATGGGGTCGGGCAGGGTGTCCGTGAAGGCGATGCCCCAGTAGCCGATCCAGACGAGGATCTGAATCATCAGTCCAAACAGGAACAGCAGGATCAGGTGCGGAAGCAGGAGAACTGCCTTCATGAACACGACGCCGGCCGCAGCCAGCCACCGGTCTCGCTCCTCGTCGTCGACCGGTATGTCGACCGTGATGGGATAGTCGGGGGTTCCACTCATGGCCGGAACGGTACCTGGTTCCGCCGGATCCGTCAGAGCGCCGAAGCTGATAGCGGCGGGATCGGCGTCCTTGCGGCCGACCCACGCGTAGCCTGTGTCCATGAGCGAACAGCGATCGACGGTTCTCGTTGTGGCAGTTGGCGTGGTGATCGGCTTGCTGATCGCGGTCCTCGTCTTCCTCGCCTTCGTAGCGCTGGGTGGAGACGACGAGGCGTCTTCCGAGACCACCCTTTCTCCGACGACCACCAGCGCGGCGCCGGCCACCACTGCGGCGCCGACGACGTCGACATCAGAGGCCACGAGCACGACGACGCAGGCACCGACCACCACGGAAGCCGCGACGACAACGACGACCGAAGCGCCGTCCAGCACCACGACCGTGGTCGTGTCGCCGCTCGAACTCGAGCCGAACGGGATCGGTGACGTCGACTTCGGGGCAGCTCCGGATGTGGCGATCGCCTACGCAACCCTCTCCCTCGGCCCACCGGACCGGGATACCGGCTGGGTCGACTCCTTCAGCGAGTTCGGAACCTGCCCACCTCCGGAGGTCCGCGGCGTGCAATGGGGCACCAGCCCCACCGGGTTTGCGAGGGCGTTCACTCTGCTGTTCACCAAAGCCGCGACGGGCCATGCACCGGCAGGGGGAGAGCACCTCTTCGGGTACGACTACTACGGAGGCGATGTGGAGCTCGCGACACCGGAGGGACTGACCGTCGGAAGCACGTTGGCCGAAGCCCGGTCGGCGTACCCAACGATCGACATCAACGAGAGCCCGTGGGATCCGACCGCCGGCACCTGGGTCGTCGACGACGACCCACAAGACGACGCACAGCTCTTCGGCTACGCCACAGGTCGAGCCGACACCGACCTGGTGACCAGCATCCTCGGCGGCGTCACCTGCGGCGAATAGCGCTGTGCTCGGGGACCCCGCGGGAGACTCCTCCGCTGCGCCGGCAGAGCACGGGGTCTGCCCGTCTAGTTGATCTCGACGCCGCCGTCGCCCGATGTGATGCGGCCGATCACCCTGGCTTCCTGATCGTACGAGGCGAAGCCCTTGACGAGGCGGTCGACGTCGCCCTCTGGGGACACCGCGACGAATCCGATCCCCATGTTGAACGTGCGATACATCTCGTCGTCGGAGATCGGGCCGAGGGCCTGGAGTACACGAAACACCTCGGGAAGCTCCCACCGGGAGGATTCGATCGACGCGGACATGCCCTCGGGGAGGATCTTCGCCAGACACGTCGGGAGGCCACCATCCTTGACGTGCGCCAGCCCGTGGGGTTCGGCTCTCGCGAGGGCGTTCACCACCGACGGCGCGTAGACGACGGACGGTTCGAGGAGTACTTCAGCGAACGTACGGTCCGATCCCGGGAATGTGGCGGTGAGTTCGAGCTGGTCGACGATCAGCGCACGGACCAGTGAGAAGCCGCTCGTTCGAAGGTTCGGGCTGTGCACGCCGATGATGACGTCGTCGACGGCGATGCGCTCGTTGTCGATCTCGTCGCCGAGTTCGACAATCCCGAGCGCCGTGCCGGCAAGATCGAATCGCTCGCCGCCGATGACCCCCGGATGCTCCGCCGTCTCGCCGCCGAGCAGCGCAACGTCGTTGTCGGCACACGCGTCGGTGATTGATTCCACGAGCATTTCGGTGCGATCGACGTCGAGGTACCCGACGGCGATGTAGTCCTGCATGGCGAGCGGCATCGCGCCCGCAGAAGAGAGGTCGTCGGCAACCATTGCCACCAGGTCGTAGCCCAGGCCCTCGATCAGCCCGGTAGCCCGGGCGATCTCCGCCTTGGACCCGATGCCTGCCGTGGACATCATCAAGACCGGCTTCTGATACCCGGGTGGGACGCGGAGGCCGGCGGCGAATCCGCCGAACCCGGCGAGCACGTCGTCGGTCCACGTCGACGTGACTCGCCAGCCGATTCGATCGGCGAGTTCCGCGGTTGCGTCGAGTCCGACGCCGGGTTCGGGTGTGCTGCTCATCGGTGCGGGCCGCAGGGTACTTCCCCGGGGCTCGGGAGGCGTTCGTCGGTCTCCGAGGTTCGGTGTCGCCCACGCGGGGGTGGTTGACGGTCTTCTAGGGTGAGAGGCACGGAGGAACCGTGGAAGCCGATGACCATCGAGCGTTCACCCGATTCGTCAAGGAGACGGAGCCCCGGCTGTCGTACGCCCTGGCAGCCGCGTACGGCCTCGAGGTCGGGGCCGAGGCGACGGCGGATGCGCTCGCGTGGGCGTGGGAGCACTGGGAGAGCCTGCAGGGGAAGCACAACCCCGCCGGATATCTCTACCGGGTCGGCCAGTCGAAAGCGCGGCGATACCACCGGCCGCGAGTGCTGTTCCCCGCCATCCCCGTGGCGGAGGCACCCTCGGTGGAGCCCGGGCTCACTGCCGCACTGGGCAGTCTGTCCAAGAACCAGCGGGTGGCGGTCGTGTTGATTCACGGGATGGCCTTCAGCGAACGTGAGGTGGCCGACCTCCTCGGGATCTCCCGCTGGTCGGTACGGACCCACGCAGATCGTGGTCTGCGGAGGATTCGAGAGGCATTGGGGGTGAGCGCCGATGTCAACCGTTGAACGCCAGTTGCGTGAGTACTTCGATGCCGGCGTCGAGCGGATCTCGGTCGACGATGTCATGGCCCAGGCCGCCGTGCGGGAGGAGCGCCTCGAGCCGCTCCGAACGCGACGATCGCTCAAGCCCGCCTGGGCGGCCGTCGGCGCATTTGCCGCCACGATTGTGGCAATCGGCGGTGTCGTTGCGCTGCTTGCGGGCGTGCAGCACCTCACCGGAAAGGTCGGAGTGGACGCGGCAGCGATCGTGGATGCGGGCGGCGAGACCATTGGGATTTGGCTGGTTGCAGCGGTTGCGGTGGCGCTCGCCGCTGCGACCGTGACGTGGCTGATCCGCCGATCCTCCAACAACGCCTCTCGAAGAGAACCGGACCAAGGAAAGGTGATGGTCATGAGAACCATCGAACAAGCCGAAACCGATGCAGAGGCGACGAAGCAGCAGAGCCGGTGGCCGATGATCGTGATTGCGGTCCTCGCCGTGACCGTCGTCGGACTCGTCGCGTGGATGGTCTTCGCCATGCGCCCGAACAGCCCGAACGCCGCGCCTACGGAAGTCGTGGAGCTGATGGAGGAGTACACGGCAGCTTGGAACTCCTTCGATGCCGATGCCCTCGAAGCGGTGGTGACGCCGAGCTATCGGATCCGCTCAGCAAGGCTCGGCGAAGAAATGAACATCGAGGCGATCCGGACGGAGCTCTTCCCCTACCTCGAGGGGATTGAATGGCACAACCCCATCACCGGTCCGTACTACGCCGTTGGGAGTCCCGACCAATGGTTCGTCTCGACGGAAGGCAGTGGGATCGAAGGGTCCGCATTCTCGGATGGCGTCCAGTGGCAGAACGGCGTCTTTACAGTTGTGCGTGTCGAAGGCGAACTGCGTGTTCGGGAGCACTTCTTCTACGCCGAGGACTAGCCGAACGGGAGTGAGATGCGGGGCAGCCGGGACGAGGCGGCTGCCCCGCTCTCGCGGTCAGAACGGCGAGACGAGGAGCACTGCGCCGAGGTCGATCGCCACGACCGCCCCGGCAATGGCCAGTCTTATGCCCACGGCGTTCGCCTTGCCGACGGCGAAGAGCGACCAGAGTGCGGCAATGCCGAGTCCGGCCAGGAAGCCGCCGAGGTGGGCGAGGCCGTCGATGCCCGGCGTCAGGCTGATCACCACATTGATGGCCAGCAGCACGAACAACTGGGTGAACATCGATCGTCCGCCGGGGGTCTTGCGCATCTTCCACGCGACGAAGATCCACGCACCGAACAGGCCGAAGACGGCGCCGGAAGCTCCGATGCTGACCTGCTGAAGCGGGCCGAGCAGGTAGGACAGCAGCCCGCCGGCGCCGGCCGCGGCGAGGTAGAGCGCCGCGAAGGGTGCCGAACCGACCTGTTGCTCCATGCGCGGGCCGAAGAGATAGAGGGCGTACATGTTGAAGCCGACGTGAAGGAGCGATGCATGGAGGAGGGCGGCGGTGAAGATGCGCCACCAATCACCCGCCTCGACGAGCCAGTTGGCTTGCGCAAACGTGTTCGTGAGCCAGACGTCGAGGTCGATCGAGAGCATGCCGCCGACGTAGATGGCGATCGTGATCGCCATGATCGTGAAGCTGACCGGGGCCGTCTGGAACGTTGGGCGTCCGTAGATCTGGCGGCCGCTGACGACCTGGTGGCGATCGGTGGGCGCCGCGCACGACGGGCAGAGCTGTCCGACCGCGTTGTCGCGGCTGCATTCGGCACAGATTGGATTGCCGCATCGGCTGCAGGCCAGGCCGGTGGCTCGGTCCGGATGTCGGTAGCAGACGGGCACGGTGGTCTCGGAGGGCTCCATGTCGATCGAAAACTACCGATGAGAGCGCCGTATTCCGGCGAGGGAGGCACCACCGGTCGGGCCTTCCGGATCGATGTGGGCCGTCAACGCCCGATCCGATCGAGATTCCGGAATAGGACGCCCGCGGCCGGAAGGAACCAGGGATTCCCCCGGTAGTACGGACGGGTGGGATGGGGAAGCCCGAGGAAGGGACCGTCATCGGCCGCCCCGCCGATCAGGCCGCCCGCCTCGGTGCCGAGGTACGTCGCGAGGCCCATCCCGTGGCCGCCGTAGCCAACGGCATACCAGACACCTCCGTCGGTCCGTCCGAGGTGGGGGAGCAGGTCGAAGGTCGCCGCAAGCTTGCCACCCCACACATGGGTGAGTTCGACGCCGGCAAGTTCCGGGAAGATCCGACCGATGGACTCCTGCATGCCTCGCGCAACGTCCGCGAGGTCGAGGTCCGGCGAGAGATCCGGCCGACCGCCGAACAGCAGGCGATCGTCGGCGGATCGGCGGAAGTAGTTGAGGAAGCGGCGCTGCGTCCAGAAGATGCGGTTCCCAGGCAGAAGACGATCGAGGAGGTTGCGTTCGATCGGCACGGTGGCGACCATGTAGGAGCCGATCGGCACGATCTGACGCCGGACTTCGGGAACGAGATCCTGCGGGGTATAGCCGTTCGTTGCCAGGAAGACGTCGTCCGATCGGATCGTGCCCTTCGCCGTGGCGATGAAGTGCACATCGCCCGCTTGGTACAGGCCTCGCACCTCGCAGTGCTCGACGATCGGAACGCCACGATCTGCGACCGCGGCGGCGAGCCCAAAGTTGTACTTCGCCGGGTCGACTGCAGCGTCGAATTCACTGAGCACACCGTAGGCAAACGTGTCGGATCCGATCACCGTGCGGAGATCGTCACCCTCGAGGACGGTCGTTTCGAATCCGAAGTCGGCTTGGAGGTCGGCGGACTCGGCGCGTGCCGACTCGAGCCCGGATTGCCGATACCCGAGGGATACGGCGCCGCAACGACGAAAGTCCGCGTCGAAGCCGTCCTCGTCGATGATCCGGCCCGCGAGATCGACGGCGTCGAGCGAGGCATCCCACAGCTCGCGGGTGACGTCCGGGCCGAATCGTTTCGTGAGGGATTTCAGCGAGGGTTTGAGACCGTAGTTGAGCTGGCCCCCGTTGATCGCCGACGCGCCGTCACCGAGCTCGCGGGCCTCGACGATCACCACCGACTTGCCGAGGTCCGCGAGGCGCCGGGCCGCCGTGAGGCCGGTGACCCCGGCGCCGATGACGACCACGTCGGCCTCCGATGGAAGGGCGCTGACTGCAATCCCTGCCGGCTTGGGGGTGTTCTCCGTCCAGTAGCACGCTGTCTTCATCGGCGGGATGGTACTTGGGCGGGCGGTCGCCAGTCGGCAGGCCTCATGTGAACGTGAGAGCTCTCCGGCTGCCCCCGCTGTGTCCGAGCAGCAGCTCGGACGCGTCTCCCGCACCCCGTGGGAGAGACGAGAGCGGTGCTAGCGCTCGTGGACGACCTTGCCTCGGACCATGGTCAGTTCGACGGTTGCGCTGAAGGCGTCGTCGGCGGTCAGCAGGGGGCGGTCGATGACAACGAGGTCGGCATCGCAACCGGGAGCGATGCGGCCCGTCCGGTCGTCGCGGTGTGCCACCCAGGCCGATCCGGTCGTGTAGGCGTTGATCGCCTCGGTCATCGTGACCCGTTGTTCCGGGAGGAACGGCTCTGGCCGCGATGTCGGCCGGGTGCGAGAAACGGCGGTTCCAATACCCATGAGTGGGTCCGGCGACGAGACCGGCCAGTCGGAGCCGAAGGTGAGCGTTGCTCCGGCGTCGAGGAGGGAGCGCCACGGGTACTGGTGGCCGGCCGCGATCGGATCGAGGAACGGGATCGTGAGCACGTCCATCTGGTCCTCGTGTCGCGCCCAAAGCGGCTGCGCATTCGCTCCCGCGCCCAGCCGGGCGAAGCGGGGAACATCTGCCCGGTCGACGACCTGGATGTGTGCAAGGTGGTGCCGGCGGCCGCTGTCGCCGTTTGCCTGGATTGCCGCCTCGATAGCGTCGAGGCCGTTCCGGACCGCCCGGTCGCCGATGGCATGGAAATGCACCTGAAACCCGATAGCGTCGAGCATGGCCACGTATCGGCTCAGGTCGTGCGGTTCGATGAAGTCGATGCCGTGGTTCCCGGTCGGACGCCCCGATCCGTCGCGATACTGCTCGAGCATCGACGCGGTGTGGTTTTCCGCGACCCCGTCGAGCATCATCTTGATCGACGCCGCCCGGTAGCGGCCCGGGGGTGTCGCGGCGCGAAGAGCGGCGAACCTGTCGACCTGCTCGGCGCCCTGCGAGCGTTCCCACCAGAGGCCGCCGATGACGTCGGCGACGAGTCCGCCCCGTCCGTCGAGCGTGACATAGGCATCATGGGTTTCGGGTTCCACCCAGGCGTCCTGCCACGCAGTGATGCCGAGGGCGAGCAGGTAGGACTGGCCTTTGGCGATTCCTGCAACCCGCTCTTCGGGCGTCGGCTCCGGCATGAACGACCGCATCGCATCGACCGCGCCCTCCTGCAGTGATCCGATCGGATTCCCGTGCTCGTCGCGGTCGATGCGACCATCCTCCGGGTCCGGCGTGGCTGCGGTGAAGCCGGCGATCTCGAGAGCCTTCGTGTTGACCCAGGCGCCGTGGTGGTCCGAGTTCCAGAGCATGACGGGCCGGTCGGGCACGATCGCATCGAGGGTCGCAGCCGTCGGGATGCCCCGATCGAAGGCCTCCATGGACCATCCGGCCCCGGTGATCCATGAGGCGTCAGATCGCGAGGCGTAGTCGGCGATTGCCTCGAGGTAGGCCTCCTCGCGATGGTCGACATCGAGGAGGTGGCACGCGGCGAGTTCGAGTCCGGCCTGCGACGGGTGGGCGTGCGAATCCTGGAAGCCCGGGAGCAACGGACGGCCGTCGAGGTCGATGATCTCGCCCGCCGACGAAGCGAGGTCGGGCGAACCGACCGCTGCGATCGAGTGACCGTCGACGAGGACGCAGGACTCCTGTGGATGCCCGCGGATGAGGCCGTTCACGAATGCGATGCTCATGCGTTCGATGGTACCCAACCGGCCCATGTCGGCAGACACCGACCCTCGGTCGCTCGTGTGGGGCCGGGTTTGTGCCGCCTTCGAGCGGCGCTGCGCGACGCCCTATCGGCTCGGTGCCCCTATCAGAGGTCGAAGTGACCAGCCGCGGGGAGCCAGGATGGTCCGGCTCCGCGTGCAAGGCGACGTCGGCCACCGGCCCGGTCGCCGCCCGCTTCACCTGTCTGCGCAGAAAGGGTGGGAGGGCGGCTGGTGCCGCCCTCCCACCATCGGACTCGGATCGGCTAGCCCTTGGCTTGGGCAAAGGCGTCGGAATACTGGAGCGAGAAGTCGCCGACGTCGGCGATGAACTCGAGCTCCGCCATCGTCTCCTCCGACGGGAAGACCATCTCGTCTTCGAGGATCTCCGGGTCGATGTACTCATACGCCGCCAGGTTCGGCGACATGTAGTACGTGTAGTTCGTCAGCTCGCCGCCGTTCTCGGCGTCGAGGATGAAATTGATGAACGTGAGGGCGGTGCAAGGATGCTCCGCTGTCACGGGGATTGCCATCAGATCGACCCACACGATGCCACCCTCGATCGGGACGGCGTAGCCGAAGTCCTCGTAGGCGTCGTAGTCTTCGGTCGAGATCTCG
>JAHEEL010000195.1 GCA_024640745.1 Actinomycetes bacterium | reverse complement strand
CTTGTCTCTTGTCTCCTGTCTCCTGTCTCCTGTCTCCTGTCTCCTGCCTTCTATCTCCTACCTCGCGTCTCGGCTCACTCCTGGGTTCTCCTAGTGTTGGCGTCATGAACGATCTTCAGCTTGCCGTTGCTGCGGCGCGGGCCGGAGGGGACATCGTCCGAGACGGGTTTGATCGCGGCGTGATACCGCAGTACAAACGCCGCTTCGACCCGGTGACCGCGACCGACCACGCTTCGGAGGCAGCCGTGCTCTCTGTGATCTCAGAGCATCGGCCGAGCGACGCGATCCTGGCGGAAGAGAGCGGCGGCGCACTTCCCCGCGGGCGCACGTGGATCGTGGATCCGCTCGACGGCACCGTGAACTTCGTCCACGGCATCCCCCAGATCGCGGTGAGCGTCGGGCTGTGGGACGGTGAAACGCCGCTCGTCGGCGTGATCTACGACCCGCTTCGAGACGAGTGCTTCGCCGCCGAGGTCGGCAAGGGCGCCCAGTTGAACGGGCGACCGATCGGCGTATCGTCCACGCACGACCTCGATGGTTGTGTGGTGGCAACCGGCTTCCCGTACGACCACGGCGACTACGCCGCCGAGTATGCGACTGTTGTGGGCGCCGTTCTGGCTTCCGTGAACGGAATCCGTCGGTTCGGCTCCGCCGCGCTCGATCTCGCATGGGTAGCGTCCGGTCGCTACGAGGCCTATTGGGAACTCGGAATCGCGCCGTGGGATCAGGCCGGCGGAATCGTCATCGTTCGGGAAGCCGGGGGCCGGGTCACCGACATCAGCGGCGCGGACTCCACCCCGACCACCCCGCTCGTCCTCGCCACCAACGGGCTCGTCCACGACGGCCTTCGGAGCATCATCCATCCCCTGCTGCCGGATCGGCTGAAGTGAGCGGAGGTCCACGCCTGCTCGTCGCTGAGGCGGTGCGTACGGCGCGGGGCATGCCGGGCAACGCGATCCTGATCGACGACGGGCGAATCGTGGCCGTCGGTGACCGAAGCACCCTCGAAGCGCCGGGCATCGCGGTGCACGACCTTTCCGGGGCGTACCTTCTCCCCGGCATGCGCGATGCCCATATGCACCCCGTGCCGTATGCGTCGTCTCGGGCAGGGTCCTCGCTCGCCGGGATCACCGACATCGACATGCTGCTCGAGACGATTCGAACCGGATCGGCCGCGCGTGCAGCCGGCGAGCCGTTCGTCGCCCTTTCCCTCGACGACCAAGCCCTCGCCGAGCGGCGCCTGCCGATCCGCCATGACCTCGACGCTGCGGAATCCGCACGGCCGGTCCTCATCCACCGGTACTGCGGCCACGTCGCCGTCGCAAACACGGCGGCGCTCTCATTGGCCGGGATCGACGCGTCGACACAGGATCCGACCGGCGGATCGATCGACCGCGACGCAGACGGTGTACCGACCGGTGTCCTTCGCGAGACCGCGATCGAGCTCGTGTCGACCGTCCTCGACTCCTCAGGAACGCTGACCGACGACGCCCTGGTCGAAGCGCTGTACGGCCTCGCCGGGATGGGCATCACATCGATCGGAGCCATACTCGGCCTCGGCGACGGTCCGTGGGCGAGTCTCGGGGACGAAGTGAGCCGCATGGTGAAGATTGCAGACCGCGTTCCGATCACGGTTCACGGATTCGTCATTGCCCACACGCCGGACACGCTCGTCGACGCTGCCCGTCGCCTCGACGCCGCCGGCGATCGCCTCAGCTGGCTCGGCTACAAGGGGTTTGCCGATGGCAGCCTCGGCGGTCACACCGCTGCGATGCACGCGCCGTTCGCCGACCGCCCCGACGAAGTTGGAACGATGCGCCTCGACGCCGCTGATCGGCGGCTGGCGGAGGCGGCGCTCGCGATGGGCGGAATGGTGGCCATCCACGCCATCGGAGACCGGGCGAACGGAGCGGTGCTCGATCTCTATGAGGATCTGATTGCCGGAGGTGCCGATCCACGGCGCCTTCGCGTCGAGCATGCGTCGGTGCTCCACCAATCGGACATCGGGCGGTTTGCGCAACTCGGCGTGACGGCCTCCGTGCAACCGGCGTTCCTCGGATCCGAGTACAACTGGATCGTCGATCGTGTCGGTGCCGATCGTATCGTGTCGACCTATCCCTTTGCATCAATGGACTATGCCGGAGTGCCGATGTGCGGCGGATCAGACTGCCCGGTCGAGTCGCCCGATCCGTGGACCGGCATGGCGCTCGCCAGGGACAGAGCCGGCGTCATGACGAGCGAGGGTCTCCTCCCCGACCGCGCGCTCGCCCTGTTCACCGATGGCGCGGCCGCCGCGCTCGGCGAGCCCCTGCCCCTGTCTCCGGGGAGTCCGGCGGATATCGTGGTCGTCGATCGCGACCCGGTGGCGTGCACACCGGACGAGGTCAGGGAAACACTCGTCGTCGAGACCTGGGTCCACGGACGGCGGATCGAGAGCGCGGTCCGATAGGAGCGATCAGCCGGCGGCTCCTCCTGCGAACTGCCAGCAGTTGAAGCAGAGATAGCCGGCCGCGTGGAAGCGGGCTTCCTGATCGCCCACGGTGATACGGCACAGGCTGCATTCGCCCGCAACGAAGTCGCGAGCCGTGTCCTGGAAGGGACCCTCGGAGGAGAAGAGATCGCTCACGAGCACGGTTCTGCCGGTTCCCTGTTTCACCCGAGTAAGGCTATCGGCAATCCGACTTCACCGATCAAGTCAAGATCTCGCGTAGGGGGGCGGCGATGTCCTCATAGTCGGGATGCACGCCGGTCTCGGCTTTCGAATAGATCAGTCGGTCTCCGAGCATCACTTCGAATCTCCCACCTCCCGACGGGATCAGTGTGAGTCGGTCGATGACCTTTTCAAACTCGTCCAGTATTTGATCGGCCGTGCGCACGGCACGGTTGCGATAGTTTCAAACAACGCAGTATTCGATGGTGAGTTCCATACCGGTCACGCTAGTCGAAGCGTTGAATGAAGTGACCCGTCCGCGATCCTCAGCCGCACACGGCCCCGCGCTCGGCGGAGCCGACGAGCTTCGCATACTTCGCGAGGGCGCCGGTCGGATATCGCGGCGTCGGCGCCGACCAGGCCTCTCGTCGCGTGACGAGTTCCGCATCATCCACGAGGAGGTCGAGCGTACGCTCCGCCAGATCGACCCGGATGCGGTCGCCATCGCGGACCAGCGCCATCGGGCCGCCCTTTGCCGCTTCCGGGGCCACGTGGCCTACACAGAGCCCGGTCGTGCCGCCCGAGAACCGGCCGTCGGTGATCAGAAGCACGTCCTTCCCCAAGCCGGCGCCTTTGATCGCTGCCGTGATCGCGAGCATCTCTCGCATCCCCGGACCGCCGGCCGGACCTTCATACCGGATCACCACGACATCGCCGGGTCTCAGATCGTGCGCCCACAACGCCTCGAGCGCATGCTGCTCGTCGTCGTACACCCGGGCGGTGCCCTCGAAGACGTCGAGTTCGACACCCGCGATCTTCACTACGGCACCGCCGGGGGCGAGGGATCCGCGCAGGATCGCGATACCCCCCTCCTCGGCAACTGGGCTCGACATCGCCCGCAGGACCTCCTGCTCGTGGGGGAACCGGACGCCTTCGAGATTGTCCGCCATCGTCTGACCGGTGACGGTCATGACATCGCCGTGGATCAGGCCCTCGTCGTAGAGCGCCCGGAGCACGACGGGCACACCGCCGATGCGGTCCAGGTCGACCATGTGATAGCGCCCGAACGGCTTGAGATCCCCGACGTGCGGGGTCCGCCGGCTGAGTCGGTCGAAATCCTCGAGTGTGAGCTCGACGTGTGCCTCGTGTGCGATTGCGAGCAGGTGCAGCACGGCATTTGTGGAGCCACCCAGGGCCATCACCACTGTGATCGCGTTCTCGAAAGCTTTGCGCGTCATGATGTCCCGCGGCCGGATGCGGGCACGAAGCAGCTCCATCGCGGCTTCACCCGACTGCCGGGCGTAGTCGTCGAGCCGAGACGAAACCGCCGGAACCGAAGCGCTCCCGGGAAGTGACATCCC